>NZ_JBEOYO010000085.1:0-27271 GCF_040297125.1 Streptomyces sp. NPDC001868
TCGTCAACCCATACGAACGGCCGCCCCGCCGTCCACGCGACGAGGGTGCGGGTCTCCTAGTGCGGTCCGCCGCGTACGTCCTGATTGTCCCGCCGGCCCTGGTCGCCGAGGCCGGACGGCTCCGGCCAGATCACCACGGGCAGCGGCGGCAGGCAGAGGCGGGGCGAGGCGACACGCACGTGAAGGCGATGCCGAGGCGCCAGCCCCGCCGACCAGCCTTCCATCCGGCAGGAAAGCCCCGGCCGTCGCACCGTGGCCTGAAGCAGGCTCCGCACAACCGACACCCACGCCAAAGAGAGCCCAGGCCCACCGGACGGATACTCCGGCAGGCCTGGGCCCTCTTCGGCACCGCGGCGTTCAACGCCCGGCACCGGATCCCCAGTGGGTCTGCGATGGTCAGCAGTAGCTGTCGACGCCGCCGGTCTCGTTGCCCTTGAGCAGGCCGTCCCAGATCCACGCGTTGTCGTCGAGCTTGACCCACTTGTCGTGGGAGACGCCATGGGCGTTGACCCAACCGCCGTGCTTCCAACAAAGGCCGTACGAAACGAATCCTGCGGCCACGGTGTAATTGATTCCGTAGTCCGTAGACGGTCCGTACCTGACGTTCCCGTTAGTCCACGTTTCCACCCGGCTGCCTTGGATGCCCACGCTCTGGGACTGCGGCGCGGTGGCCGCTCCGGCGTCCGCAGCGACGGCGGTGGCCGTCATGCCGGTGGCCGCCAGCGCCGCCGCTCCGATTGCTGTCGCTAAGGGCCGTCCCATAATTGCCGATCAGGCGTGAAGGGGTAGTCCGCGGGCTCGTATGCAGGTCGAGGTTCACCTGCCGCCCGACTTGATCCATGGCCAGTTCACGATGCAGACCACGACAGGGGCAACGAGCATGGTCAGCATCCACAGGCCCACGCTCGCCGGAGAGTAGATGTAGTAGCGCCAATGCTCTGGCAGAGGCGACGGCGCGAGTAGCAGCAAGATCAGCGTGGCCCATGTGGCCAGCACGGCGGCTGCCATGCGTGCTGCGGTCATCTCTATCGGCCCCCTCACCGGTGCTCATCTCCATGGAACGGATGATAGGGAGGCTGAAATGATCTTGGTGTGACTGGTGTGATCACGGCTTCGGAGCCGTCCTAATTCCTTGGTGACGGGCCGTGGGAGCCGGGGGTTGCCACCAGTCCGTTCGAGCGCCGGGGGCCGATGCCCTGTCATCCCGGCCTTCCACAGTGCAGGTGGTGGCAGCCTCGCGGGCACCGACCGTACGCCTGGAGCCGTCTGGGCACTCGATCCCTTTATCCAGAGCGGCGGCGCTCGGTGTCTTCGAGGTCGCCACCACTGTCAACACTGTCCGCTTGATCACTCGTTGGTGTTGGTGGTGCGAGCCCGCCGCACGGTGACCTCCTGATACTCCAGAGCCGTCAGAGCTCCCGAGAAGACCGGGGCCCGTGGGGTGCGCTGGTGCCACGAACGGCTAGTGAGGTGGCGGACCGACCGGATGGTCGAGTCCTGGAATTAGGTCGCTGCGTGGCCCGCATGCGCTCGCAACCAGCGCAAACACCGCACCTCTGAGGAGGAAAGGTTGATCTACTGCGGCATCGACTGGGCCGAGAGGACACACGACGTCGCCTTGGTCGACGACACCGGCCAGCTACTTGCGAAGCGACACATCACCGACGACGCGGCCGGCTACAGGAGCCTGATGGATCTGCTCGCCGAGTACGACGACACGGAGGAGACCCCGATTCCGGTCGCGATCGAGACCTCCCGCGGTCTGCTGGTCGCGGTGCTGCGGGCAGGCAAGCGGAAGGTGTTCGCGATCAACCCGATGGCTGCCGCCCGCTACCGCGACCGGCACGCGGTCTCCCGCAAGAAGTCCGACCCCGGCGACGCCCTAGTCCTGGCGAACATCCTGCGCACGGATATGCATGCCCACCGGCCGCTGCCGAACGACAGCGACCTGGCCCGCGCCATCGCCGTACTGGCCCGCGCTCAGCAGGACGCGGTCTGGAACCGGCAGCAGGTCGCCAACCAGCTCCGCTCGCTGCTGCGCGAGTACTACCCCGCCGCTCTGGAGGCCTTCGCCAAGTGGGACAACGGCTTGTGCCGACCGGAGGCCCGCGAGCTGATGAAGCTCGCGCCGACACCGGCCAAGGCCGCGAGCCTGACTCGCACCCAGATTACGGCGGCTCTCAAGCGTGCGGGCCGCAAGCGCGGCATCGAGTCGGACGTCGAGCGGCTGCGCGAGGCATTCCGCACCGACTGGGCCCGTCAGCCCGAGCTTGTCGAGGACGCGCTCGGCAAGCAGACGCTCGCCCTACTCGGACAGCTCACGGCCGCCTGCACCGCCGCCGCCGACCTCGCCCAGGCCGTCGAGGAGGCGTTTCCGCAGCACCCGGACTCCGAAATTATCCTCAGCTTCCCCGGCCTCGGTATCCAGCTTGCCGCCCGGGTGCTGGCCGAAATCGGAGACGATCGCTCCCGCTTCGCGGATGCCCGCGGCCTGAAGGCCTACGCGGGCGCCTCACCCGTCACCCGGGCCTCCGGCAAGAAGTCCAGCATCACCAGACGATGGGTGAAGAACGACCGGCTCAACCACGCCGGCTACCTCTGGGCGTTCTCAGCGATCACTGCGTCGCCCGGTGCCAAAGCCCACTACCGGCGGCGACGTGACGACCACGGAGACTGGCACGCCGCTGGCCAGCGCAATCTGTTCAACCGGATGCTGGGCCAGCTCCACCACTGCCTCAAGAGAACCGCCGCCTGTTCGATGAGCACACCGCGTTCCCGGCGCCGCAGGCCCCAGCATTGGCGGTGGCGTAGGTGATCCCGCTCACGACTCACCGCCCCAGGAGGTCGCTCCGCAGCGTGCTTGAATCACCGGATGATCGACTGGTCCACACTCCACGACGCCTACGGCCCAGCCCACGCGATACCCGGACTGCTGGACCGAGCCATCGGTCGTGACCAGGAGGCCATCGACGGGCTTTGGGGGCGCTTGTGCCACCAGGGAACGATCACCCCGGCGAGCATCGCCGCACTGCCGCAGCTGGCGGACATCGCGAAGACCGAGGGCGCCGGAGACTGGGCGCTCGATCTGGCCGGAGCCATAGCGGGTGGCCTCCTTCAACCTCACGGCGCCGACGAAGAAGTCGCCCGCTATGCGGAGACCTTGGCCGAGCTTCGCGCCCTGGCCGCCGCCCGGCTGCGGTCTGGCCTAGACGGGAAGATCTACCTGAGCCGGCTGCGGGCCATGCTCGCGTTCGACGGCCAGACCTTGTGGTTCGAGGCCCTGGACGACTTCACCGATTCCTTCGTCACTGTCGCTTGTCCGCACTGCGACGCACCGGTGACGATCGCGGTCGGCGACTACGGCTGCTACTCCTCGATCCGCGACTGGAATCTGGGGGATGTCCACCAGGTCCCGCTCCGGCCGGCCGTCCCGCACGAGCTGACCGGCACCGGGAGGATGTTGCACGAGTCGGCCGTACGGGATGGCCAGCAACGGCTCGCCTGGGGTCTGACGCACCTGTTCGGCCAGTCGGAATGCCCAGGATGCGGGAGCGTCTTCGGCATCGCAGACGAGTACGCGGCCGCCAACGCACCCGCCCCATGGGACTTCGCACGAGGCCACACCAGGGACGCTCTCTGATGACCACCGGCAGGGCCCTCGAAATCGAACAGTGAGCTCGTGCCCGCTGCCCCGACTTGACGGCTTGGCGCCGTGAGGTGTCTGGATAGCCCCGTTCTCCGGGCTGGGCCCGCGGCAGTTCGGGAAGCTGGTGACGGTACTGCGTCGCGCAGGTGCGGACGCGGTCCGCAGGGGCCGGCCGTGGAGCCTTGCGTTGGAGGAACGGACGCTGCTGGTCGCCGCGTACTGGCGCACCAACCTGACGATGCGGCAGCTGGCCCCGTTGTTCGGGGTCTCGAAGTCGGCGGCGGACCGGATCATCGCCCACGTTGGGCCGATGCTCGCTCTTCGGCCCCGCAAACGGTTCGCCAAGGACACCGTGCTCATCGTGGACGGCACCCTGGTCTCTACCCGCGACCACATCATCGCGGAGCGGTCGAAGAACTACCGGTACTCCACCAACCATCAGGTCGTCATCGACGCGGACGCCCCCAAGGACGCCTCCCGCTCAACCGCATTGGCAGCGCCATCGTCGATCAGGGAGCCGGACTCGGTGGAGCCGTCGGCATTCACTACGCTCAGCACGGGCGTGCCTTCCCGACCCGCGCTGTGAACGCGGGCCTACTCGGTGACCATCACAGGATCATTCGGGAAGGTACGCCCTCCGCGTCCCCGCCCAGGACTGATCCACAAGTCCTGAGCATTGCTCCTTATGGAGGCACCGGACTGGGGTGAGCGTCACCTTGACCTCACCTGAGTTCAGCCCGGAAGGGCAGGAACCCGACTTCGCCACCCTCCTACCGACTCCGGTGCGTCACCGCCCCTTACTGATCTTTCAGAATGAAGTTCGGAGGCGGCGAAGACATATGAGGCAGCAGGCCAGTTCGAGCAGGCCCTGGTGGAGATCGGCTCGTCGTTCGTAGCGGATGCGGAGCCGCTTGAACTGGTGCAGCCAGGCGAAGGCGCGCTCGACCACCCAGCGCACCTTGCCCAGTCCGGAGCCGTGCGCGACGCCGCGTCGGGCGATCACCGGCTTGATGCCGCGCTTCCACAGCAGACGGCGGTACTTGTCGAAGTCGTAGCCCCGGTCGGCGTACAGGCGTCGGGGCTTGCGGCGGGGGCGTCCTCGTAGGCCCCGAATCGCTGGGACGGCGTCCAGCAGCGGCAGCAACTGGGTGACGTCATGTCGGTTCCCGCCGGTGAGCGGGGTGCCGTGGCGGTCGACGATTACTGACCTTTTCGGCTTGCCTTCGGGTGGTGACGTTGGTTGATCCCTGCGGTATGCCGGTGTTATGCGGTATGCGGATGGTGGGGGCCTGACTGCTGAGCGGCGGGCTGCGCGTGAACGGATCCGGATGGAAGCCGGCCGTAGGTTCGAGCGCGGTGACAGAACGTCGGACATCGCCAAGGACTGCCGGGTGAGCGAGCGTTCAGTCGAGCAGTGGCGGCGCAACTGGCGTGAGGGCGGTCTGCAGGGTCTGAGGTCGAAGGGGCCCGCGAAGCTGCCGAAGCTGTCGGATGAGCGGTTCGCTCTGCTGGAGGAGGAACTGGCGAAGGGGCCGGCGTCGCATGGCTGGGAGGACCAGCGGTGGACCCTGGAACGCGTCAGGACCCTGATCGGCCGCGGGTTCCAGGTCAGTTGCTCGATTGCGGGAGTCTGGCGGTTGCTGCACCGGCACGGCTGGTCCTGGCAGAGTCCGTCCCGTCGCGCGCTCGAGCGCGACGAACACGCCGTCGGGCTGTGGAAGAAGGACGTGTGGCCGCAGGTGGAAGCACTGCGGCGGCGCTCGGGGCCTGGATCGTCTTCGAGGACGAAGCCGGATTCGCGATGACGCCGCCACGCGCCCGCACCTGGGGTCGGCGCGGACACACGCCCGTGGTCCGGGTGCGCGGACGCTCCCGACGCCGGATCTCGATCGCCGCGACGTGCTGCTACCGGCCCGGCGAGAGATCCCGGATGATCTACCGGCCCCGTTTCCACTCACTGCTGAAGGGTGCGCGCAAGAGTTTCGCCTGGCAGGACTACCGCGACCTCCTGGTCCGCGCGCACCTGCAGCTCGGCGCCCCGATCATCGTCGTCTGGGACAATCTCAACTCCCATCGCACCGCTGGTTTGCGTGACTACGCCGCGGGCCACGACTGGCTCACGATCGTCCAGCTCCCCTCCTACAGCCCGGACTTGAACCCGGTGGAAGGGGTCTGGTCCCTGCTACGGCGAGGCCCGATGGCCAACACCGCATTCACCGACCCTGACCACCTCACCCGCACTCTCCGCCGAGGCCTCGCCCACATCCAGCGCCACCCGGAACTCATCGACGGCTGCCTCACCGAAACCGGCCTGACCCTCAACCCCGGCACCCGAAGCTAATCCGCCAAGGTCAGTAACGGCAAGGACGTCCATCCATGCCAAGCCAGCTGAAAGATCACACGACCGAGTCGGCATAGTCGAACTCGCGCTCAACATGATCGGTACTGCAACGGCTTCTCAATTGAACAAGTCAGAACAGGTCCCGGCAGCCGGACAGAACAGCCGCAGGACAGCCCAGCAGGACGTCAGTCAGTGCCCGAGTCACGACCACCAGAACCCGAGTATCAGCATCAATGTCAGTGCCGTCTGGCATGGTTCGGATCATGTTCGAGGGACTTGATGACATCGACTGGGCATCGTTGGAGCACGCGTACGGCACCGCCGAGGAGGTACCAGCACTGCTGTGGGCGCTGCGCTCCCCGCACACCGAGGAACGCCGCAAGGCCCTCGACCGCTTCTACGGCGCGGTCCACCATCAGGGCGACGTGTACCCGTGCACGGCAGCCAGCCTGCCCTTCCTGTTCGAGCTAGCCGCCGACGGCACCACGCCCGAGCGGGCCGCCGTCGTCGCGCTGCTGGTCAGCATCGGCCGGGAGTCCCTCGAGCGGGGTTTCGAGGACGACGGCACCGAGATCGAGTACTACCCCCCGTCGGGCTACGTGCAGGCCGTCGCCTTCCTGCGCGAGCGGGGTGCGCAGTTCGCCGAACTCGCCCGCGACCCCGACCCGGACGTGCGCCTGGCCGCGATCGGCGGGCTCGGACTCTTCCTCGACGACGCCGACCGGGCCGCCGCCGTGCTGCGCGAGCGGCTGGCCGCCGAGCAAGGTATCGCGGCGCGGCTGCGGATCGTTCAGGCGGCGGCCACCCTGGCACTGCGCCTGCCGACGGCCACGCAACAGGTGATGGGCTGGCTCTCCGGGCTCGCCGCCGACCCGGCCCGGGACCCGGTGACCCGGCTCGCGGCCGTGGTCCAGCGAGCCCGCTGCGCCCCGGATGAGATCGGCGAGGACGCCGTACCGGTCGCCATCGGCCTGCTGCGCGAGACTGCCCACGCCATACCCGTGCGGCCGATCGCACCGGCCCCGAGCCGCCCGGCGGCACCCACGGACACAGTCGCGCCCCAGATCGTCGCCGCCTTCGAGGACCTCGACCGGCACACGCGCGTGTACGCACCGACCACAGCCCTGCTGCGTACGTTCCACGAAGCCCTGGGAGCCCGGGTCCCCGAGCGCACCGCGGTGCTGGCCGAGCAGCTGAGCAGCCCCGACCCCGGCTCGCGCCTGGACGCGGTCCGTATGAGCGGCCAGCTGATACGCACCTGGCGCGGGGATCACACCCGGCTCCTCCTGCTGGTCGCCGGCCAGCTCACCTCGGCCGACCAGGAGGTCGCCGCCGAGGCTGCGGCCGTCCTGGAGGCATGCCACGCGATCGCAGCCCCGGTCCGGGAGGCTCTCGCCGCGCACATCGACGCCCAACGCGCGGCGCACGGCCCTCACGTATGGGCGGCCCCCGACATGCTGCTGCGCAGAAGCCACCAGGAGGCCGTCCGGGCCTTGGCGCGCCTCGGCGACACTCGCGCGCTGCCGAGTCTGCTGGCCGCGCTGGACAGCGGCGTCGACGCCTGGCGTGCGATTCAGTGCGCAGGGCATCTGCCGCAGGCGGCGGACCAGTTGGCGCCCCGGCTCCGCGACCACCTGCACCGGCTCGACCTCTCCCAGCAGCGGAACGAGATGAGTGCCGACGCGATCCTGACCGCCCTGGCCGCCCTCGGCGATCCGGCCTCGGTTCCTGCAGTGGTGGACACGCTCGGCGCTGCGGTGCGCCATGAGCAGCACGGCATCACGCGATCAGCCCTGAGAGCACTGAGGGCGTTCGGCCCGGCGGCAACCGGAGCACGGGACACGATCCGGTCGCTGACCACCGCCACCGACGCGCACGTACAACCCGCCGCTGTCGCCGCGCTGTGGGCCACCGGCGGTGACCTGACCGAGGTCATGCCGCTCCTGCTCGGCCTCCTCGACGACCCGATCACCTTCCGGATCAGTGACGCGGCTGACGTGCTCGGCGAGATAGGCCCGCCCGCCTCCATCGCACTGCCGCGCCTGCGAGGCCTCCTGACACACGACTACGAATGGGTCCGGGTGCACTGCGCGGCCGCACTCTGGGAGATCGCCGGCGAGGCCGAGGCACCGCCAGTCCTGGACGCCCTGCTGCAGGCCATGGCCAAGAACCCGGCAACGGCCAACCACGTCGTGAACTGCCTGGACCGCATGGGCCCCCTCGCGGCACCGGCCCTGCCCCTGCTCCGCGAGCAACTGGCCCAGCCCCGGCGCGGCGGCAGGTTCCAGAGCATCGACCACGACGAGGAACTCCAGCAGGTCACTCGTACCCTCATCGCCCGGCTCGACCCCCAGGCGCCGGCTGGTCCGCCCACCTCGCCCACGACGACGCGCTCCGGCTGCCCCTGACCCGGGCCGGCACCGAGCACACCCCGCCGCGCGCCCCAGGCACCGCCGCCGAACGCGCGGTCAAAGGGAGCGAGACGCCCCGATCTGCAAACCGGAGCCTGGACGACAAACGATCGGCCGCAGCCGCACACGCGGCTGCCCTCCCATGGGCCGACGACACGAGCGACATCAAGGCAGCCACGATTCTGCTCGTCACGACGTCTTCACCAGCGGGTCGCAGCTTCAGCAGGTCGCACTCCGGCTCCGGGCATCCGGCGCCGCCGAGGTCCGCGGACTCGTCCTTGCGCGCGTCCCCTGGAGCGGATGACCCGGCGGCTGGGCAACACCCCAGCCAGCAGGGGAGAGGGGGATCACTCCCATCCGGCGTTGAACAGCGCGCATTCGAGCAGGTCGGGGGCTCCCCTGGGCGGCCAGGCGCCGGTGGAGGCCATCTGACGGGCGGCTGCGTGCATGAAGGAGAGGTAGACCTCGTAGCGGTGGGGCGACCAGTTCCAGTCCGCCCACACCCAGGCAGCGACCGAGCCGTCGGGGTCGTGGCCTGTCTCCCTGCCGACTGCGGCCGCCAGGGACCGCATCCGCAGGGACAGAACACGGTCGAGGACGAGCGGTCTCGGGCCCTGCGCGGACAGCAGTGTCACGCCTGCGAAGTACAGGAACTTGGTGAAGAAGGACGGCCCGAGTTCGGGAATCCGCTGATGCAGCACCGCGTACGCCTGCCGTGAGCCGAGCTTGCCGAGCGTGCTGACCGCGAGGGTCAGGGCCGCGTCCAGGCCCTCGGCGTCCAGGATCCTCTGCAGCGTGACCGGCCCGCTGCCACGCGGTGTGCCGCGCTTTCCCTTCCCCCACACGTAGGTCGCCACGAGGGCCTCGCGGAAGGCCTCGCGCCGTAGCGCGTCGGCGACGGCCAAGGCCACCTCTGCCCGGCTGATTCCGGCATCACCGGTGTGGGAAGGGTGAGCCAGACCCGAGGGCCACGGAGTGATCTGCGCCCACCGGCTGGGGGTGTAGCGGATGGTGTGCGCGCCCGGCGTCCCGTCCGTATACGTTGCCGCGTTCTCCTTCCACCAGCGGCCCAGAGCCGTCACTGCGGCACCGGGTAGCAGCCGCGCGGCCATCTCCTGGTCCACCGCGTCCGCGCACTCTTGTCTGTTCACGTTCCCCCTGCCGTTCTTCTGCGACGGGGCCGGCGACCCGCATGTGTTGCTGTCGACCCCACAACTAATGCGGCCGACGGCAGTTGACGCCCCCGCCGCTCCGGCAGCGTTGGGCATGATACGGCCCTCCACTCGGCCCACCTCACCCGGATGCGTACAGGAGATCTTTTGCGTTCATCGTAAAGTTCTGCGAGAACCGCATTATGGATTTGATCGGTGACATCGCAGCCATCCGCATCCCCCTGCCGCAGCCAGGTGACGTCACGCCGGAGGAGCTCTACCCCGAGGCCCGCGAGGAGGCCGAACAGGCCCGCGAGGACTACGCCTTCGCCCTTGAGGCCCAGTGCGACGGCCTTCGGGAAGACCCCCTGCTTGTTGCTCTCGGCAACGCCCGCGCCGCCCGTGAGGCCGCTGACCGCGAGATCCGCCATCTCCTGGCCTACGGACGTGAGTTCCACGGGGACCGCCCCTACAAGCTTGAACCCCTCGCCCAGACCAGCGGTATGACGCCCTCCGGCATCCGCACCGCCTACGGCAGCAGTGAGATCGAGACCGTCGCCCGCGGGATCGGCCGCACGCCCGACAGTCGCCGCACCCGACCTCCGGCCACACCCGAGTCTGCATGACCGACCACCCCGAGGCCGCTGCAACGGCTTGTACCTGTCTGCCCCCGTGGCCCGCCCTGACCACCGTCATCGAGGGCGCCGCCCACCCGGTCGTGCCCGCGCCCGCCCACACCCCCGCCTCCGCCCCACTTCAGGAGCGCCTGCAGCCTGAGATGCCTCCCCGACGCGGCAGTTCGGCGACCTGTGGGCAGCGTGTCCGATGTGCAGATGGACGATGCGGGCCACCTACCGCCCTAACGGCGTGGTGGACGTCGAGTGTGAGGACGAGCGCCACAGCCTGCTGGGCGCCCGGTACCGGGCCGAGCCGACTGCGGTGGAGGGCAGTGCGCCTTCGCCGCCCCCGACCTCGCGGCCGGCCTGCGCTCTCCGGAGTACTGGCCCCTCCTGCAGCTCGGCAGCCCTGAGACCGTCCTCGCCGCCAGCGGCTTCCCGCTGCCCTCCGCTCCGGTGCCCGGATTCTGCCTTCTCATCAGGACACGGCGGGCCGTTCTCGAGCTGGACGGGAAGGAGCACTACTCGCGTGATGGGAAGGCCGCACCCGACCTATACGCCGACATGGTCCGAGAAGATCGGCGGATCCGTCTTCAGGGGTATGAGGTGTACCGGTTTGGCGGCGCCGAGTTTGTGGACCCACAGGCAGCCAAGCTCATGCTGAGTGGGTTCTTCGACCAGTTCGGCTCCGTAGCTCCGCCCCCCCCCCACGAGGAAGCCACACAAGCTGCCGTCACCTCCAAAGCCGGAGCGGGTACAAGCTCGACAGCCCAGGTCACTGCGGCCCGGGCTGTCGCGCAGCGCGTCGAGCTGTTCCTGGGTAAGCAGGTCTCGCCTCGATTTGGTGTTGGACCCACACACCCAGCTTCACAAGCACGGGCTCCGTCTCGCTGTCGACGGTTGTGACTCTCCCCAGGTGAATTATGCGGGGATCAGGTCGAAGGTCTTCCAGTTGAACCCTGAACTGCAGGTGACAAAGGATCCCCTGCGGTCTCCGGCCCATCGGGTCACGCCCGCTTTGTATGATCCGTTATTGCATACGCCCACGGCTCTGTAGCTGTCCGGGCCATTCCCGTCGACCCAGCCACCCCACTGAGTATTGGTGCTGACCGTTATGTGGGCGCCTCCGTACCATGCGCTCGCGGAGCTGGCGGATCCAAGGACGACGGCTGCGGCCAAAGCCGCCGCACCGACGAACGTACGCCTGACGGACATGCGCATGAAGAACTCCTGCGGTCGATTGGTCTTTCACTTCTGGCGTGAGCATGCCTGACAAGTTCACCGTGCTGTTGGCATTGCGTGCCCGGTTGTTGGCATTCAGCGCGTGGTCTTCGCCCTGCGCTGCTGGGCCCGGTTGCGGAGACGCTCGACCTCCTTCTCCAGCTCATCGCGCGAGGCGGCGGGCGCAGGTCGATGACGTTGGTGGCCGCGGGCGCCGCTCGGCAGGCGGGATCTCCTGGCCCTCGGCCTTCGCCTGCATGCCTGCCGAGCTGTCTCCGGGGGCGTGACATTCACGCAGCTCGGCCCGTTTCCAGTGGGCCGAGCGCGCCGGTGGCCAGCGGCTTGGGCAGCCACGGCTTGGTGTACGTCTCGCGGGTCACCCGCGCCGGATGCAACTTGTCGAAGGTGAGCCGGGAGATCTCGGTGGCGGGGTCTCGTGATTCTGGCGGAGCCGGTTTACCACACGCCGTAGGAACAGCCCTGCTCGCCGGTAGCTGTGAGCTTTACGCAGACCCGGGAGCCTGCATCCGTACCATTCCAGTGGTAACCGGTGAATCTCCAGGGATCGCCGTCCTGGTAGAACACGTAGTCCGACACTCTCGTCCAGTTGTACTTGACGGTTCCGTCGGGATTGAAGCGCTTGCGCTCCAGCCAGCCTTGACACCCCGCGCCGCTATTGGCAGCGGCACGAAACCCTGCCCTGATGTCCGAGTTGCCGCTGTCGGGGTTCTTATTCTCAGTCCACCCCATGCACGTTACGTGCAGGTCGTTCAGGATGATCGCCACGTCGTTTTCGTTCCTGTGAACTGCCGCGCTGGCCGGAGCCGCTGCGGTCAGATTCAGGGCCGCCGACAGACCGAGGGCCGCGAGGGAAATGCTAAGTGTCCGCCGTACCTTGCGGGAAACTCTCAAGCCTGGCATCAGACGTCCTCCTGGTAACCCTGGGGAGCCGGTCTCCCCGCTATCTGGCGTGAGCATGCCTGATGTGTTCACCGTGTTGTTGGCATTGCGTGCCTGGTTGTTGGCATTCAGCGCATGGCCTTCGCCCTGCGGTGCTGGGTCTGGTGGCGGTGGTCGCGGGGTGTGATGCCGTACAGCGTCTTGAAGGCGCGGCTGAAAGATGTGGGCTCTGGGAATCCCCAGCGTGCGGCGATCGAGCTGATGGACCGGGCGTCGAGGCGGGGGTCGGCCAGGTCGCGGTGGATGTGTTCCAGTCTGCTGCGGCGTATGCCGTCGGTGATCGTCGTCGCCTGGCCCTGGTAGAGCCGGTGGAGGTAGCGGACGGAGATCTGGTGGCCGGCGGCGATGGCGGCCGGTGTGAGGTCGGGGTTGGCCAGGTGTTGCTGGATGAACGCGTTGATCCGGGTGCGCAGGACGGTGTGCTGCGTTTCGATCGGCAGGAGGTCTGAGGTCCGGGCGGCCTGGGCGAGCATGGTGCTGAGCAGGTCCAGGGTGATGCCTGCCAGGCGGGGCGCGTCGCATTCCTCGTACTGGGGTGCGTGGTTCATCAGGTCGGTGAGGTAGTGGCGGAACAGTGCGCCGATGCCTGTCTGTCCCTGGATGCGGGTCAGGGTGAGCCGGTCGAGGGTGTTGGAGTGCAGGGGCAGTTTGTCCCGGGGTATCTGCACGATCAGTGAGGAGACGTCGGGGCGGTCATGTGCGGCGGTTTGGGCCTGGCAGGGTCGGGAGGAGTCGTAGAGGACCAGATCGCCCTCGCCGACGTCGACGTGCCGACCTGACTGGCTGAGCCCGACCTGCCCACGGACGGTGAGCCAGAGTTGGCACAGTTCCGGATCGCTCTGCCGGATCATCGCCGGGGTCCGGCGCGCGTGCATGGGCGGGTAGCTTTGCGCGAAGGTCTGGATGTCGCCCAGGTTCAGTGCTTGGGAGCTGGCAAGGAAGTCATCCAGGTGATCGCTGGCCATCGTGGTGCGGAAGTGCGCCTGGAAGACCATCGCTTCCCAGTAGTCGAATCGTTCGGTTCCCGACAGATGTTCCGTCGAAAACGCCGTCCAGATCATTGTCCCGCCAGTCCTCTCCCTGAGGGCCAGTTCCCGCAGGTTCAGGGACGTCCGCAGAGGCCCCGGTCAACCCCGTCAACCGACCGCCAAGCGGGAGCTGACCGTCGAACGAACGCAGGCCTGCCGACCGCCGTGTTTTCTGCTACCTGGGCATCAGATCGCCCGGTCCCCCGGATGCCCGGAGTTGGCGGTCGGTGCACTGTCGGCTGTGGAGTACTTCTTGCCGATACGTGCTCGGCGGGATGCCGTAGGCCCTGCGGAATGCGCGGGTGAATTCGGAAGCGTGGACATAGCCCCAGCGTGCGGCCAGGAAGCCGATGGGTTGGTCGGACAGTTGGGGATCGGCGAGGTCCCGGCGGCAGCGCTCCAGGCGCCGCTGCCGGATCCATGCGCTTACGGTGACGCCCTGCGGCTGGAACAGCCGGTGCAGGTACCGCACGGAGATGTGGTGGGAGGCCGCGACTGCGCCGGGCGACAACTGGGGGTCGGCGAGGTTGCGTTCGATGAAGGAGTGGATACCGGCCAGCAGCGCCTGCCGGCGGCTCTCGGGTGAAACGCTGTCCTCGGTGTCCGTGTGGTGCGCGAGGAACGCGGTGATCAGGTCCACGGTGAGCCCGCCCAGACGTATGGCGTCCTGCGGCCGGCAGGAGTCGGACTCAGGTGCCAGGCGGATCAGGAACTGTGACAGTAGGGCCCCCATACCGCTGTCGCCCGGCAACGGCGCCCCGAGAAGGCGGTCCACCTTCGCCGCAGGGAGGGGAATCGCCGTACGGGGTACATTCACGACGATTCCCTCGACCGCACCGCCGTCGTCGGGGAAGGCCGAGGCGTCGCTCGGATGCGAGCTGTCGTACAGCAACAGATCCCCGACCGCCACCGACGCGTCACGCCGACAACGGGAGATGCTCTGCCGGCCTCTCAGTGTCAAAGCCAGGTGATACAGCCCGGGATCGGAGCGACGAACCAGCGCCGACGTGCGACGCGAGCGCAAAGACGGATACGACAGCACCGACACCTGAGCGGCCCCAAGGTCCAGCAGCCGGAAGCACGCGCGGAAGTCGTCGGCGTGGTCACTGGTGATTTCCGTGGGCGTGAGTGTCTGTGACGTCCTCTCCCGCCACCACGCGAAGCGATCGGCTACCGGTAGGTCCTCACTGCGCAATACGGTCTCGATCACATGACCACCCCCTCCCATCATGTCCTCATCAAGCCATCGAAGGGTAGGGGCGGTCGGCTCTGTGCGTGTACGGCGAGAGGGACCATGACGGACGGGCCGTTCACGCCCATTCGATGCCCAACTCAGCGAGCGCTCCTGTCCGGGGGCGGTGTTTCTGATCAGGAGCTGGTGGTCTTAGTGGCTGTTGTCGTTCCGATCTTGAGTGGTGTGCGTCGAACGGGAGTCTCGATCGGGTGACCGCAGTCGGTCGCGTGCATGAGAACAGGGCCTCTTGGTAGCTCGGGGTTGCGAAGCCAACCGAGATCCAGGAGACCCTGTTGCCGCAGTTGTACGCGCTCGCGCCGGTGGAGTTCAACTCGGCTGCACCGACGTGTGATTGTGTCGCTCACCGGTTCGGGAACGCGGCCGATCACCCGGAACGTGTTCGGCGGTATCCCTCGGGCATGACGGACGCGGAGTGGGCCGTGGTCCGGCCGCTGCTGCCGGTGGCGGGCTGGATGCGGGGTCGGGGCGGGCAGCCGGAGGCGTACTGCCACCGGGCGATACTCGATCAATGCCACGTAGTTAAGGACGAGTTGGCGGTGTCAAGCCATCAGGGAATGTGATCTTGTAGGTGCTCGGCGCCGTACGAATGAGCCGTCCGTTTCGGGCCCAGTAGCAGAGTTGCGCGTTGAAGCCGCTGAGGATGCGTCCCGTAACGGTGAGGCCGAGGCGTTGTGCGATCTCACGGGCGTGCATGGACTCGTTGGAGTTCATCGCCAAGATCTGGCAGACCCTGTCCCAGCGGCCGGAGTCGGTCCGGTGTCGGGCGCGCGTGCCAGTGAGGCTCGGTGGACGAACACTGATCTCGATGGTCGTGATCGACGTGCTGCCGCGAGATCGACCATCGCGATTCCAGTTGTTGTAGCGGGAGGAGGACAGCCGCATCCGACGGCCGGGAAGCAGCGTCTGGAGGACGCGGGCCCCGATGCGTCCCACCAGGTCGCAACCGATGATCGGCTCAGCGGGGGGAGTGGTTCCTGCTGAGCTGATGGCCGTGTCGCGGGCGGCTTCCAAAGCGACGGTGAAAGCGGCTCGGTCGGGATCGCAGCCGGATGCTGTCTCCACCGCGGTAACCATGACAGAGCGCAGGGCTTGATAGAGAGTGAGCAGTGCCCACATCTCCTGCGTCAGCCCCACCGGGTCCTTCGAACGCAGGACTCGCCCCTGGAGCAGGGTGTGACGGAGCGCCAGGTATGCGATCTCGATCTCCCAACGCTCGTGGTAAAGATGCACCAGGTGGTCGGCGGGGTCGCTGGAGTGGTCGGTGAGTGTGGTCAGCAGGCGGTAGGTCCCGCCGAACACGCCGCCGTCGGCGGTACAGGAGCGGACCTCGGCCTCGATCACTCGCAACGAGAGGTCACCGATCCGGGTCAGGTAGGAGCCGTCGGGCAGCAGTGCCAGCACCGGCGGGCGTCGGACGCTGGTGGCGCGAATCAGGAACTGGGCCCCCTGAGCCGCGATGTCTACCAGCAGTCTGTTGCTGTCGAAGGCGCGGTCTGCCAGAACAAGCATGTCCGAGGTCAGGTGGCCGACCAGGTCGTGAGCGTAGTCGGTTTCACCCTTGCTGGCGGGGCCGAAGACGGCGCCGATCAGGCCGCGGGTGCCGGTTTCGCACAGAGTCATGAGCATCAGCCGGGGGCAGCCCGTTGGACCTTGACGGCGCTGGGTTCGGCCGAGCCAGGACCAGTTGCGTTCGTGGTCGGGGACGTTCAGGCTCCCACAGCCGTCGAAGGCGACCGTGCGCCAGCGGCGGTAACGCACTCCGGGCGTGGACGGCTGGGCCAGCGGGCCGGCCAGCACGTCGAACAGCCGCTTGAGCGGGGCCACGCCGACCCGCCGACGGAGATCACGAAGTGCCTTCTCCGATGGTCGCGGCACCATGACGGTCAGTCCGGCCACGAGTTTGCCCCACACCAGGCCGGTTCCCAGATCCCCGAACAACCCGAGCGCGAGTACGAAGTACACCCCGACGCGTGAGGGGAGACTTCGCAGTCGTCGCTCGCGAGCCCCGGTCTCGTCCAGCACCGCATCCACCAGCTCGAGTGGGATGACCTGCGTCAACTCACCGATATGACCGGGCGCGAACACGTCGGTTCCGCCCGTGACAGACTGAGCCACAGGGCCTCTGCTTCCTCAGGTAGATCTTGGTCGATCCCCTGAATAGCAGAGGTCTCCTCTTTCTCACCTCGCCCTTGACAGCGCCAACTCGCCTTTAACTACGTGGCATTGGATGATCGACGCGGTGCGCTACCTCGTCGACAACGGCATCAAGTGGCGGGCGATGCCTTGCGACTTCCCGCCCTGGCCGCGTGTGTACGCCTTCTTCGCCCGCTGGCGGGATACGGGCCTGGTGGCCGAGCTGCACGACCGGCTGCGCGGAGCCGTCCGCGATGCTGAGAGCCGCGAGGAGGAGCCGAGTGCGGGAGTGGTGGACTCGCAGTCGGTGAAGGCAGACGCCACCGTCGGCAACACCTCACGCGGCTTCGACGCCGGCAAGAAGATCAATGGCCGCAAGCGGCACCTGCTCACCGACACGCTCGGACTCCTGCTGGACGTGCTGGTCACGCCAGCGTCGACGACCGACCGCGACGCCGCCCGCATCCTGCTACCCGTGGCAAAGAAGCACTTCCGGCGGCTTTCGCGGATCTGGGCCGACGGCGGCTGCTGCGGGCACCTCCAGGACTGGGCTGCCCAATTTGGCTTCGCTCGGCTGCTCGGCAGAGCGGGAGCGTCGATGGGCTACCGCGTCGCGATGAACGAGTTCCTCGCGGGCGGCGGCGACGGCTTCGCGGCCCTCGGCCAGGGCACGAACAAGCTGGTCGGCGCCTTCGACCTGGACCTGTTCAACGCCTACCTGGCGGCCCACTCCACGGCCGCCGCACCGCTGGCCCCGCCGGCGACGGACCGGATCACGATCATCCAGTAACTCCCCCTGGACGAAGGGGCGGTGGGCCTGCGGGCCTGCCGCCCCTTTCTCGTCGGCTCCCGCACGGGCAGGCCGCCCGATCCGGCCGACCGACCGACCGGATCCAGCCCATAGAGTAGGCAGCTGATAGCTGGACGCACCCCCTTAGCAGCCCTTGAGGAGCCCGCCGGGTGAGCAACGTACTGAGGATGAACAGCGTCGGGGGAAGGGTCCAGGATCCGGGGACGGTCAGGGATTCGATCGACTTCACCGACGGTTCGGGACCGGCCCGGGTGGTCGCGTACCCGGAGCGCGAGCTGCCGCCGGGCGGCATACCCGCCTATCTCGCGGCCCGCAAGAGCGGCGCCCGCGCCTTCGTATTGTGGGCCGACGAACACCGCCGGGAGCGGGTGGCCACGGTGGTGACCCAGTCCGCCGCCGGCGGTGTCGCCACCTTCCAGGTCCTCGGCGCGCACGGCGAGCACATCGGCACGATCGTGCGCGAGAAGGCGTTCCGAGGCAGGGGCCTTCGCACGCGCTGGACCGTGACCCCGCCCGGCGGCCCCGATGCGGTGGGCTACAAGGGCCGGATCGTGTGGTGGTTCGTGTGGTGGCTGTGTCTGCCCCTGATGGTGCTGATCGTCCTCGTCTCCGTCTTCGACAGCTCCCCGGGCGTGGGCGGTGCCGCGCGCGGCCCACGGCGCATCCGATGGCGTGCGGGCGGCAGGATGCCCCTGGAGTTCAGGTCCGGCGGCGACAAGCTGCACCTGCACGAACCGGACCTGGACTGGCGGCTCGGGGCCGCGCTGGTCGCCCTGGTGCGCAGCTTCAGCTCCATCAGGTGGGACGCCATGAAGAAGTGAAGGATGGTGTTCCAGGGCCGCGCACAGTAGAACTGGTCCCATGTCCGACCAGCAGCCTCCCTCCCACTGGCCCCGGCCGCCCGGCGTGTACGCGCCACCGCAGGCCCGTGAGGTCACCGCTTCCTACCGGCGGTGGGCGGGCGTTCTCACCTGGACCGCCGTCGTCGTCGCCGCCCTCATGGCGGTCGCGCTCGTGGTGAGCATCGTCTTCCTCGTATGGGCGGACCAGGATACGCGGAACGCCGCCTACGGCTACCTCGCGCTCGTTCTCTGGGTCGGGATCGCCGCAGGGGTCCCGGTCCTGATCGCGGTCGCGTTCCCCGCCCGAGACATGAGGCGTCGGGTGCGGCAGCAGAGCCGGGCGGGGAACGCGCCTTCGTAGGACGCCGCCGGGTGTGCAGGCCGGGGCCGGTGCTCTCGGTCAGGCGGCGGTTCGCGTGTCCTCGGTTCGGCGCCCTCCCACCACAGAGCCTTCTCCCGCGCGTGCTCCGGAAGCGCCTCCAGCAGCGACACCGGCGGCAGCGGCAACCGCACGGAACTGCCCATCACCTCGAAGTTCTCATCACCCAGCAGCACGGCCAGCGGGACGTCCCGCGGCGAGTCGCTTCCATCGGCCAGCGTCACCGCATAGGCGGACACCGCGAGCACCGCCCGGACCTGACCGGCGAACCGCACCCGATCGCCCACCCCGACCGTTGCCGACCTCGACAGCCTGCGCATCTGGCCCCCTTCACCGCGTGTGTTCGGCCTCGGCCGCAACAGGCCGTGGCCCCGGCCTCTGCGCTGCAGCCCGGCGACAGGACCTTCCGACGTGTGGACCACCGTGCCACTACTCAGCAGAGCACCACCGAGGTCAGCGCTGGCTTTGTCCACGAGAATGGACAGCAGATATACACCGCTTCCGGAGGCACCTCGATCGGCGACTGTTCGATGTTCACGAGAATGAGCAGCACGCTGTCTGCACCCGACGGGCCCGCCCGTAAGCGCGCTCGTGTCCAGGGACGGGAGCCGTCACGCCGGTCTCCGAACTGAAGGCGCAGGGGTGCACCGCCCCGAAGGAGGGCGGCGCAGCCCGTTGCGGTGACGGACGTGACTGCCTGTCAGGCGCGGCTCGAGGCCGGGTCCGGTTCAGCTGTGGAGCGGGGGTGGCCCGTGGCCGAGCGCAGGTAGCTGGCCGCCACCGCCGCCACGGCCCTCGGACTTGCTCTCGGGTCCGCGCCTCAGCTCGTCCTGTTCCATCGCTGGCGGTCAGCCGCGCACGTGCAGCCCGAAACCTGTGCGGCCCACCGGTTCCAGTCCCTCCTTCAGGTGCAGCGAGGGGATCTCGTAGTCGCCGAAGTTCTGCCGCCGGAATGCGATCGGCTCGGTCGATTCCAGGGTGAGCAGGCGCTGTTCCCAGGCCTTGGCGACGTCCGAATAGTCCTCGCCGGTCATCCGGTCAGCGCCGTACACCACGAACGGCGGCAGCACCTCGATGCCCGGGTAGTAGAGGATGCCGTGCTGGATCGGGAACAGCAGATCGTCGATGGGGCCGTTGATCCCGCGAGCGGCGTAATGCGACTCCGGCCCGCCGGCGGTCACCGACAGCAGAGCCCTCCTGCCCGCGAGGGTGCCTTCGCCGAAGCGCTCGCCGTACTTGGTGTCGCTGTGCTCGCCGACGCCGTAAGCGAAGCGGTAGGTGAACACCCGGTCCACCCAGCCCTTGAGGATCGCGGGCATCGTGTACCACCACAGCGGGAACTGGAAGATGATCGTGTCGGCCCACAGCAGCTTCTCCTGCTCGGCGAGGACGTCCGCGGTGAGCGTCCCGGAGTCGAAGGCCCGGCCCGAGTCCAGGGCGACGTTCAGCGGACGTGAGGCCTCGGGGCCGTAGTCCGCGGCGTCCACGACCGCCTTCCAGTTCATCGCGTACAGATCGCTCACCCGTACCTCGTGCCCGGCGTTCAACAGCGTGGACACCGAGAGATCCTTCAGCGAGCCGTTGAGCGACTTCGGCTCCGGGTGGGCGTAGACGATCAGCGTCTTCATGGGGAACTCCTTCGGATCGGATGCCTCCGATCCTGGGCGCCACGCCGCCCGGCGTTCAGGGGCTCCTCATCCATCGGACGGGACTTCCTGGTAACGGCAGGACCACCCTCACGGGCCCCCGCCGAGGCCATACTGGGCACATGGACGATCTTGCGGGCTTCCTGCGGACCCGGCGTTCCCGGGTCGCCCCGGCGGCCGCCGGCATCCCCACCGACAGCCGCCGCCGGGTCGAAGGGCTGCGCCGCGAAGAGGTCGCGCACCTGTCCGGAGTCAGCGTCGACTACTACGTACGCCTGGAGCAGGGCCGCGCGACCCAGCCCTCCGAGCAGGTCCTCGACGCCCTCGCCCGCGTCCTCGGCCTCGACGAGACCGAACGCGGGCACCTCTACCGGCTCGCGCGGCAGCGCCGCCACCGCGCGAAGGCACCGAGCGGGCGGGTCCGACCGGAGCTCCTGCGCGTCCTGGACCTGGTAGCCGACGCACCCGCGCTGATCATGAACCACCGGTTGGACGTACTCGCCGGGAACCGCCTCGCCGGACTCCTCTACGGCCGCCCGATGCCGGGCCTGAACACCGCCCGGCACATCTTCCTTGAGGAAGCCGAGCGCGGCCTGTACGCGGACTGGGAGAACTGCACCCTCGACGTGGTCGGGCACCTGCGCCTGGCCGCCGGCAAATACCCCGAGGATCCCCGCTTGGCCTCACTCATCGGCGAGCTGGCGATGGGCAGTGAACGCTTCCGCCGCCTCTGGGCCCGCGCGGATGTGCGCGCCCGCACACATGGACGCAAGGCGTACCGGCACCCCCTGGTCGGACTGCTGGAACTGCACCAGGAGAACTTCGCGCTGCCGGACGAAACAGGCATCGAGCTACTGGTGCTGTCCGCGGCCCCCGGCAGCCCCGCCGAGGACGGACTGCGCCTGCTCGCCGGCCTGGGCGCTGACAACGGCAATGCACATCCCCCAGCGAAGGCCCAGATCCGCGAGTAACTCAACGACGCCCCCACCGCCGGGAACCCCCCAACACAAGAAGCCGGGATGGTGCTGGCCGCTGTCGTGCCTGCTGGAAAGTACGATTTCTGTGTGCGGCGGGGTGCCTCCCAAAGTGCCGTACATCTGCTGCCCATTCTCGGTTCTGGCACAGATTTTGGGGAGCAGTCGCGGAGCGTCACCCCGGTATTCGATTGCGAGGGCGTGGGCTCGCGTGAGACCGCGTACGCCTTGTCGTCTGGCAGGCGAAAATGACGCTCCGCGAGGCTCATACCGCCGCATTCGCCTATACCGCCGAGCCGGTCGAACACCTCAACCCAATACTGATCTCGGCTCGTTAGGGTGATGTTTGCTGAATTTGCTGATTTGGGTGTGGTGTTGTCGGTAGTCCGTGGCGTGTGAGATACGCGGATGGGGGCGGGCTGACGCCTGGAGCACGGCGGCGTCGGGAAGCGGTGCGGATACAGGCGGCGGAGCTGTTCACGCAGCAGGTCAAACCGCCCGAGGTGGCCCGGCAGCTGCGTGTGAGTCTGAAGTCGGTTTACCAGTGGCAGCAGTTGTGGCGGCAAGGCGGTGCCGACGAGCTGCTTTCGCGAGGCCCGAGCGGGGGCCGGTGTCGCCTGTCGCCGCGCTGTCTGGAGAAGCTCGCCGGGTATCTCGAGCAGGGTCCGGCCGCGCACGGCTGGACGGAGGACCAGGTGTGGACCGCGGCGAGGGTGGCCACGCTGATCGGCAGGAAGTTTCACGTCTCCTACAGCGTCTCCGGGGCGACGCGGCTGATGCACCGGCTCGGCTTCAGCCCGCAGGTCCCTGCGCGGCGGGTCGCCGAGCGCGACGAGCAGGCCGTCACAGTGTGGAAGGAGGCGACCTGGACGGAGGTAAAAGAGTCCGGGCGGCCTGTGGGGGCTACATCTGCTTCGAGGACGAGGCAGGCTTCACCCGCCGACCGCCTGGGGGACGCACCTGGGGCCGGCGCGGCCACACCCCGCAGGTGACGGTGAGCGGACGACGCTCGGGGCGACTGTCCGTGGCCGGGATGATCGCCATGCGGCCCGGCTCCCGGACCCGGCTGTGCCACCGCCTGCGCACCCACCGAGCGGGCAAAGGCAAACGTCGCAGCATGGGCGAGCGGGACTTCATCGCGTTGATCGACGGCGTCCACCAGCTCGTCAAGGCGCCCATCGTGCTGGTGTGGGACCGTCTGAACACCCATGTCTCCCGCGCCATGGGCGAGCTGATCGCCGAGCGTGAGTGGCTGACGGTATTCCTGCTGCCCGCCTATTCACCCGACCTCAACCCGGTCGAGTGGGTATGGGCGCACGTCAAGCGCAGCCTGGCCAACCTCGCCGTCGTCGCCCTCGACCGGCTCGAAGCACTCGTACGCAACCGGCTCAAGCGCCTTCAGTACCGGTCCGGCATCCTTGACGGCTTCATAGCGGGCACCGGCCTGGCCCTCGACGAACCAGCGTCACCCTGACGAGCCGAAGTCAGTAACCGAAACGCCAGCGTCGGGGGCCCGGCCTCAGCTGGTGGACCATACGCGGAGCTGCGCGGCGACTTCTTGAACGCGGGCGCCCTTGTGCTTGGCGCGCATGACGAGCGCGAGGGCCTCCTCGGGCTCGTAGTCCAGCGTGATGCCGTTGCCGCTGAGGTACGTCTCGGCGACCAGCCAGGCGAAGAACTCGTTCTCCTCCAGCAGCTCGTGCAGAGTGATGGTCTCCAGCCGGGCCGCGGCCTTGAGCCAGTCGCTCGCGTACACGTCGCGGCCCTGGCCCCGGGCGCAGGCGGCGTCCAGCACTCCCAGGTCAAGACACGCCGGGTTCTCCTCCGGCTCACGGACCGTGTTGGCCTGCGGCGGCGCCCGTCCGTTTATGGATCAGGGTTTCCAGGTGCGCAGGAAGGAGGCGATCCGGTCGGCGGTGCAGCGGGGGTTGTTGAGCTCGTGGGCGAGTGCTGTGAGCTGTTCGCGGGTGGGGTTGACGGGGATGTTGCTGGCCTCGAGGTACATGACGGCGACGGCGCAGGCGACGGTGAGGTTGGAGCGCTCCAGCCAGCGGCAGCGGCCCAGGGTGTGCACCAGTGCAGCGGCGCGGGCGAAGGCTCCGTCGTAGACGGGGGTGTCGAGGAGTTCGCCGCGGTGGCGGGCGACGGCGGCGAGGGGCACGCCGTAGTCGTCGGCGGCCGGATCGCGGTGCCCGGCCCGCTCCGCTACCTCAAGGATCCAGGACTCGTCGACGTGCAGGATCACGCGGCGACGCCCGGCTGCTGCTGGGTGTATGGAGCGTCAAGCTGCTGCTCCAGGTCGTCGAGGAACGTGCCCTGCTCATCGATGAGCCGCTGGGCGGCCGCCATACCGGCGGCACGGGCGCCGGTGGTGTCCTCAATGATGAGTCGCTCCACGTATTTGTTGAAGTCGAGCCGGCGAGAGCGCGCGGCAGCCTTGCCCGCCTCCAACACGCCCTCGTCCAGGCGGATCTGCGTCTGCTTATTCGTAGCCACACCTCATGGTAGCAGGGTGGTAGCATGCGCGGGCTCGGCACCACAGTGGCCCTCGTCGGCCGCCGACGCGCTCGGAGTGATCTACATCGAGACGGGTGCCTTCTGCTCGTGCTCCCCGCGCGAGCGGGGACAGTCTCACCCCCGACGCAACGTTTGTCTCTGGCCCGGCGTAAGCCTCGGTGTGGATCTCTTCCGGCGACGCGGCGGCGCGTGACGCCAGCACCGCGCTCATCGGCCTTCCCGCCGGATGCTGGCACCGACCGCAGCTCGCGTGCTGAGCCGGAACGCGTCGCGCGTATGCAGTTGACGTTTCCAAGGGCTTCAGGGCACTCCCATGTCGACGCCAAGCCGGTCGTTAAGGCTTCATAGCTGACCATGAACAGTCGCCCAAACTGTTTGTCGACTTAAGTGTTCACCCTTACGGGTGGATTCATTCGACTCCCGTGTCCGCCACCAGAGCCCTACGTTGAAGTGGTGTAACCGAACCAAACGCGAAGCACCCCTAGCCCGTCCCCCTTGGCGGAGGAACGGGCTACGGATGCAAACGGGAAGAACGGAGGTCAGACCGCGTGAATCACTCGACGCACCTTGACCTTCACCCACAGCACGATCTGCGGTGTACGCAGAGCCGTGCACAAAGCTGCTGCGAGGGTTGCCGACGGGGGAATGGCTTCCCAGTGCCCGATTCCCTCGGCGACTTGCTCGTACCAGGCAGCGCCGCCCACTACCCCGAGGACCGCGTCAGCGATCGGGGAATGAGCGCGACCGCCGCATCCGCGGGGGTCGCGGCCAGCCGGGTTATCCGACTGGCCGGCAGAGGTGGTCTTCACGGGTCTCCTCTGTTGTCGCGCGGCACCCTCATCGTCATCTCGCTTCTTGGCCGGAGGGGATCAGGCGTTGAGGGTGCCGCAGTGGTAGGGCGCTCGGAACCGCGTCCTACCTGGGAAAACCGATTCGCAAGTGGCCAGTCACGCGTTTGGCCTCTTATTCACCCCACCGAGTGACCAGTTTCATGATCACGTTCACCATTCACGTGCCTATTGGCCGGTGCAGACTACCCAGCATGGAGTCGCTCAAATTGGGGCCCGGCCACCAACTGGGTGTCCATCGGGCGGTGGACACCGGCTCTACGGGGCGGTCCCGAATGACCCCGGGCGGGGCCGCTCGATCCGGAAGCCGCCGGTAGCCGGGGGCAGGACTTCGGTGTAGTCGAGTGGTGTCCGGTTCATGGCGGTTGCCGCGCTTCGTGGTGCTCCGGGAGCGGGGTGGGTACCGATGTCCGGGGGCTGACCAGCGACAATGAGCCTCATGGAGATTGTTGTTGAGATCCATGTGCCCCTTCGGGAAGCTGCGGGCACTGCGGAGGGTTCCTATCCCTTCCCGTGGATCGACCAGGTTGAGGACTTCCTCGCCGAGCAGGAGGCGGCGGAGGTGTATGACGACGGTGAGGAGTACGGCGAGGCGTACGTCTTCTTCATCACCGGGGCCGCCGAGGAGGATCTCCTG
Source organism: Streptomyces sp. NPDC001868 (assembly GCF_040297125.1). Classification (NCBI taxonomy): domain Bacteria; kingdom Bacillati; phylum Actinomycetota; class Actinomycetes; order Kitasatosporales; family Streptomycetaceae; genus Streptomyces; species Streptomyces sp. NPDC001868. The sequence continues at coordinate 25,418 of NZ_JBEOYO010000085.1, forward strand.
GCCGTGGCGTCTCGCGCGGCTGGTCTTGCAGGCATCCCGAGCGGAGTGTTCGCGATGGTCACCAGTGATGAGGCGGAGGAGATCGGCCTCGGACGACGTGTTGAACTGCCGCTTGGTCAGTCCCCTGCCCGACCGGCGGTCGGGCAGGGCCCCGGCTCTGCCTGCTGATGGCTCGTGCAGAGCGTGACAGGCACGGACCCAAGATCATGGAGTTCTCGACGCCCCGTGATCCAAGTACTCAGCGTCGCGCCGGTCGAGTGGCCGTCGTCGGCCGGCTGACTTTCAACGGCGCGATCACCCAGACGGGCACGGAGTCCTACCGGCTCGCCCACACCAAGGCACAGGCCGAACGCGTCGCAGCCAGCTGAACCCCTCACCGGTGAGGAACGGCGGCGGCGGAGGTGTCGATGCCATGACGTCCGCAGCCGCCCATCACCGGCCGGTTCAACCGGAGAGGTGCAGCCCCTGCCATGATCGCCGGGAGAGCTGACGGGGCCGCCGACGCAACACGTGCTCATATTGTCGTGTCACCCGGTCAACGCGCGCGGCACCCGGCAGACACGCTCACGTCAGCATCCGACCACGCAATTCATCCCTGCGGCCTGATACCCGTGGGGCACGGCACGACGGCCGTCACCGTCTTGCCCGCCGCATGGACCTCGACCCCCACGTCTACCGACAGCTCCTGTACCAGATGCCAGCCGAGCCCACCCGGCCTGGTGGCATCCAAGGGCAGCGACAGCGGAGGGGCGGTGCTGGCATCGTGGACCGCCACGGTCACCGTTCCAGGCCCGGCCTCCAGCCGGAACCCGGTCACCCCGTCGGCATGCCGCACCGCGTTGGTGAACAACTCCGACACCACCAACAACACAGCGTCCACCGCGTCCTCGCCCTCCGGCGCGGCGGCAGCCCAAAACCCGCGGGCCACACACCGGACCTGCCCAACCGCCCGAAGGCCGCTGTCATCGTCAGGGGGCCCGCGGTCCTCTTCAGGAGGGATGCACCATCACGGGTTTCCGACGGCTCGGCTCCTTGAGATCCCTACCGTGCCGCCGGGCAGATCGGGTCATCCAGGGAATATGCATGCGCCACTCTCACGGACGACGCACGGCGGCTCGCTGACGGGACACCAGACCGATGCTTTGCGCAATCTCGCCCCGGAGTTCGAAAACAGACTGACCGTTTCCCAAGCCTGTTGGTACGCGGGAACAGCAGTCGAACCGGGATCGATTGGCCTTGGGAGCAACAGCTCGCAATAGGCGAGAGAACCGGCGGACGCCACCGCGCAGCGACCATGGCCATGGCCCTGCGAGCCGTGGTTCGCCGGGGACGTCGAGCAGGCCGCCACGTACGGAATGGCCGACGCCGCCCAGCAGCGCTCAGTCCATGGTTCCAGGCAAGGTCTGGCGCATTCTCTCGATGAGCCCGTCTCGTGCCTGGTTGAACGCAAGCCGGGCGGCATTGCAGTCGGGCAGATCATGGGTGGCTCCACCAATGACCTGGTCGCTCCACTTGACCAGCTTCCACACCACGTCGTTCGCGAGGGCGGCCACGTCGGCTGGAGCCAGGAGTACGAGTTCGTACCGTTTCGTGAATACGTGGTGATCGCCGAATGCGGAATGAGACCTGTCTGCTGAGTCGTCGGCGGTCGAGAGCCCAGCCCGGCTTGCTTGCCATATCTGCTCGGCAGCCTGGGAGACCGCACCGAGATACGCAGCGTAGACCGAGCGCAGAGTGTCACTTCGCCGGTCCTTCGCCTGGTTGCGCCACCGCACGTGTTCCAGCGCCAACGCCGATGCGACACCGATCACCGCACCCAGCACTGTGGACACCACCACAGTCCAGTCCATTTGC
>NZ_JBEOYO010000086.1:0-26833 GCF_040297125.1 Streptomyces sp. NPDC001868
GCCCCTAAAAGCTTCAGGCCCCTGCTTTTCAGGGGCGCGGGGAACTGCGCGAGAAGCCCCACGCACCCGCACTCGCCCACGCACCCGAACCCCCGACCCCTCAGGCGCCCCATCCCGCCATCCGGACAGAAGTTGCGACGCGGCGATCACATCACGTACGTTTTTCGGCAGGTCATGAGTGACAGCCCATAGCCCCGGCTGGCTGTCCGGCAACCCTCCGTCCGTGGCGGGGTGCCCCGGGTGAAGACCGGGCCGTAGGCAGCGAGGTCTACGGCAAGCGCGGTTTCGAGGGAGTCTTCCGTGAGCAAGCGAATGCGATAGGGCCGCCGAGCCCCGCCTCCGCGCACCCTTTTCTCTTTCTCTCTTTCTTCGGCATGCCTTCCTTCCGCATGCCCTCTCACGGGAGTTCGCCATGTCTGTCTCCACCGCTGCCGCCACCCAGTCCGTTTGTGCCCCACTGCCCGTTCTGGGCCGAGATGTCACCGTCCCGCTCGTCACCGGCGGCGAGGTCACCTACGCCGCCCTCGACTACGCGGCCAGCGCCCCCGCCCTGCAGCGCGTGTGGGACGACGTGGCGGCGTACGCGCCGTACTACGGCAGCGTGCACCGGGGCGCCGGCTACCTCTCCCAGCTGTCGACGGACCTCTTCGAGAACGCCCGGAAGACCGTCGCCGAGTTCCTCGACTGCCGGGACGGCGACCAGGTCGTCTTCACCCGGTCGACCACCGACTCGCTGAACCTCCTCGCCGCCGCCCTCCCCGCCGACTGCCAGGTCTTCGTCTTCGAGACCGAGCACCACGCCTCGCTGCTGCCCTGGCGGAACGCGCGGGTGACGTACCTGGACGCGCCCCGGACGCCGGAGCAGGCCGTCGCCACCCTGGAGACCGCCCTCGCGGGCCGCGACCCGTACGGGCCCGCGCTGGTGTGTGTCACCGGTGCCTCCAACGTCACCGGGGAGATCTGGCCGGTGCGCGAGCTGGCCGCCGCCGCGCACGCGCACGGCGCGCGGATCGTGCTCGACGCGGCTCAGCTGGCGCCCCACCACCCCGTCTCCGTACGGGAGTTGGATGTCGACTGGGTCGCCTTCTCCGGCCACAAGCTGTACGCGCCCTTCGGGTCGGGCGTCCTCGCCGGCCGTGCCGACTGGCTCACCGCGGCCGAGCCGTACCTCGCCGGCGGCGGCGCCTCCCGCAAGGTGACCCGGCGCACCGACGGCGGCGTGGACGTCGAGTGGCACGAGAGCGCCGCCCGGCACGAGGCCGGCTCGCCGAACGTGATCGGCGCCTACTCCATCGCCTCCGCCTGCAAGGCCCTCACCGAGGCCGGGTTCGACACGCTGGTCGCCCGCGAGCGGTATCTGATCGACGCCGTACGCGCCGGACTCGCCGAGGTGCCCGAGGTCCGCATCCTGTCCCTCTTCGGGGACGACGCCCCGCGCGTCGGCGTCATCTCCTTCGTCGTCGAGGGCTGGAACAGCTCCCACTTCGCCGCCGCGCTCTCCGCCGAGTACGGGATCGGCGTACGCGACGGCCTCTTCTGCGCCCACCCCCTCGTCCGCACCCTCCTCGGCAGCGACCCCCAGACCCAGGGCGAGTGCGGGGCCCCCGACGCCGCGCCCGGCGAGCGGTCCCTCAACGCGATCCGGGTGAGCTTCGGCGCGGGCACCCCCGACGAGCACGTGGAGCGGTTCGTGGGCGCGGTGAAGGAGCTCGTGCGCGACGGCGCCCAGTGGAACTACCGCACGGAGGACGGGCGTTGCGTCCCTGCCGTCTGACCCTCAGCGGCTGATCCCACCTTCACCCGGGCGACCAGCCCCCACTCACCCGCACCCGCCGTACGACCGTTACCCGTCCAATCCGATGGCGAACGCCGCCTCGAGGTCATGCTGCGAGTACGTCCGGAACGCCACATGCGTATCCGTCCCCAGCACACCCGGAATCTTGCTGATGGACCCGGGGATCACATCGGCCAGATCGTCATGGGCCTTCACCCGGACCATGGCGACCAGATCGTACGTACCGGTCACCGAAAACACCTCGCTCACACTTTCGAGCGCGGCGATCGACTCCGCGATCTCCGGGATCCGGTCCACGCTGGTCTTGATGAGCACGATCGCGGTGATCACGGCTGGTGTTCTCCCTCGGGGGCCGGAACTGAGGCATTCGCTTTCACTCTAGCCCTACGCCCATAACGCCCCCACGCGTAGACGAACCCCAGTCCGAACCCCACCAGATGCGCCAGATAGGCGACCCCCGGCCCCGAGGTCTGCCGCCCCGCGGCCAGCCACTGCAGGCTCGCCCAGAACGGCAGGGTCACCCACGCCGGAAAGCGCAGCGGGAGAAAGAAAAGGAAGGGGAGCAGGCTCGTCACCCGCGCCCTGGGGAACAGGAAGAGAAACGCGCCGAGGACCGCCGAGATCGCCCCCGACGCACCGACCAGCGACTGCGGCGACCCGGCGTGTGCCACCGCGTACGCCACCAGCGCGAGATAGCCGCAGCCCACGTAGAAGAGGGCGAACTCCACATGGCCCATGCGTTCCTCGGCCATCGCCCCGAAGACGAAGAGGAAGAGCATGTTGCCGAGGAGGTGCAGCCAGCTGCCGTGGACGAAGAGCGCGGTGAGAGGGCTGAGCGCCGCGCGCGGGGTGCCGCCGAAGAGCTCGACGGGGACGACGCCCCAGCGGCGGAAGTACGCCCGCTGCGCGGCGAGCAGTTCGTCCCCGGTGCCGTACCCGGGGTTGAGGCCCGCCGCCGGCCCGATCAGGAAGATCGCACAGCAGACGGCGATCAGCCCGTACGTCACCGGCGCCGACTCGTTTCGTACGGCCCGGGCGGCCGAGGTGCTCCACTTGCCGATCATGAGCAGAGCATGACGTAACGGGACTCACCCGCACAGACCGCCTCGCCGCCCTCGGGCATCGGCCGCACAGCCGGACGCAATCGGCGCCGACGCCACAGGTGAACGGGCGTCGAGTACCGGTCAGGCCGTAGGGTTACGAGCCACACGCACCGGGACACCGGCGCTTCACGGAGACTGGAAGAAGGAAGAGCAGCCACGATGACGGTTCCCCTGCCGACGGACACCACCCGCTGGCGCTGCACGCTCTGTGGCAACCTCACGCGGTTCGACGTGACCCGCTCGTCGAAGGTCGTCGAGTACGTTCATCTCGACCTCGCCGGGAAGCCCGAGGTCGAGGAGCGCGACGTGGTGAGTGAGACCATCGAGTCGGTGCGCTGCCGCTGGTGCAACGCCGTGGACCAGGTGGAACTCGTGGACAGGCCGGGCGCCGGCTCCTGAGGATGGGGGTCCCCCCGCTCGAGCGAAGCCGAGTGGGGGAAGGCCCCGCTAGAGATGGGGTGTGACGGATGGTGGAGAGCGCAGGCGGGGGGCCGGGCGACGGCGCCGCTGAGGTGCTCGACCGTCCGCTGCCCGAGGGCGTCCGCAAACGCGTCGTGCAGATCGTCTCCGACGGCTTCGGCGGGCTCACCGTCGCCGAACTGCCCGCACAGCTCAGGCAGTACGCCCGGTTCACCCCGAATCGCCGGGTGAAGTTCGCGGGCAACGCGATGGCCGCCGCCGTGGAGGCCGACACGCTGTTCAGACAGCGGATCGGAGAGCGGTTCCGGGAGGCCCACCCGGAGCTGGCCGGCGCCCTCGACACGGGCGCGCCGCCCCCGGCCGCGGACCCGCTGGACGTGGCGGCCGCGGCCTACGTACTGCGCCCCACGGGCTGGGTGAAACTGGTCGCCGCCGCCGGCGAGGAGGCCCAGCGGGCGGACGCCGAGCGGGCCGACGAGGAGAGCCGGGCCGAGCTGGAGCGGCTGCGCGAGCAGCTCGCCGAGGCCCGCGGCCACACCAAGACCGAGACGGAACGGCTGCGCGCGGAGCTGGAGTCGGCGAAGAAGGAGGCCGACTCGATGCACCGCAAGCTCCGGGCCGCCCTCAGCGACGTCAAGCGCGGCGAGGCCGCCCTGCGCAAGCTGCACGCCGAGCTGGACACCGTACGTGCCGAGGGGCATGCCCAGGTGTCCGCCGCCGAGAGCGAGACCCGGCGGCTCAAGTCCCGGCTCGGCGAGGCCGAGGCCGCCCTGGAGGCCACCCGGCGGGCCGCCCGCGAGGGCCGCAGCGTCGAGGACATGCGCGTACGGCTGCTCCTCGACACCGTGCTGGACGCGGCCCAGGGGCTCAGGCGGGAGCTGGCGCTGCCGCCGGTCTCCGTACGGCCCGCCGAGACCGTCGACGCGGTCGAGCCGGGGCGGATGACCCCGAAGGACATCGCCGCCCGCGCGCTGTCGGAGAACGACCCGGCGATCCTGGACCAGTTGCTGGCGCTGCCGCAGGCGCATCTCGTCGTCGACGGCTACAACGTCACCAAGACCGGCTATCCGCAGATGCCGCTGGAGAAGCAGCGGCTCAGGCTCCTCGGCCAGCTCTCGCAGCTCGCCGCGCAGACCGGTGCCGAGGTCACCTGTGTCTTCGACGGGGCGGAGCTGGCAGCGCCGGTGCTGCTCGCGCCGCCGCGCGGGGTGCGGGTGCTCTTCTCCAAGCCCGGTGTCACGGCCGACGAACTGATCCGCCAGCTGGTGCGCGCCGAGCCGCCCGGCCGGCCGGTCATCGTCGTCTCCACCGACCGTGAGGTGGCCGACGGGATCGCCAAGGCGGGGGCCCGCCCGGTGGCGTCCGCTGTGCTCCTCAAGAGGCTTTCCTGACCCCTCGATACCGTCCGCCCCAACAGTAACGAACAGGCCTTATGCCCGAATTGACGGAAGTGTTGCGCGACGTTGCGTCAACCGAGCGTTACTGCATGTGCGTTGAGTGTAAATTGTGCGCCGCGGGACGGGAATTTTCCTGTGGGGGATTTGAAGTGATCACCACTAGGTCACTAGGGTCTGGGCTCAAACCTCTGAACGGGTGATCGTCGCCGGAGTCCTGGCCGGCCGGTCGCTCACATGAAGGAGTTCACCTACCGTGGCGTCCCACCGTCGTCCCAAGCAGCCGAGCCGTACGCGTGTGACCGTGCTCACCACCGCTGCCGCCGCTGCCGTGGCCCTCACCTCGCAGGCCGCCAACGCCGCGCCCGCCGAGAAGCCGAGCAAGGACGACGTCCAGGCCAAGGTCCACAAGCTCTACGAGGACGCCGGGCGGGCCACCGACAAGCTCAACGGGGCCGAGGAGAAGCAGGAGAAGCTCGAAAAAGAGATCTCCACGATCCAGGACAACGTCGCCAAGGGTCAGGAAGACCTCAACGAGCTGCGTGAGGGCATAGGCCTGGCGGCCAGCGCCCAGTACCGCTCGGGCGGCATCGACTCCTCGATCCAGCTCTTCCTCTCCGCCGACCCGGACGACTACCTGGACAAGGCCGCCACGCTCGACCAGCTGACCAGCCAGCAGGTCGAGTCGCTGAAGAAGATCCAGGAGAAGCAGCGCACACTCGCGCAGCAGCGCCAGGAGGCCACGGAGAAGCTGGAGGACCTCGCGGAGACCCGCGAGACCCTGGCCGACAAGAAGAAGGAAGTCCAGAGCAAGCTGGCCGCCGCGCAGAGGCTCCTCAACACCCTGACGGCCGAGGAGAAGGCCGCTCTGGACGAGCAGGAGACCCGCGCCAGCCGCGACGCCGGGGACCGCGTCGAACTCGGCGACGAGGCGCCCGCCTCCAACTACGGCGGCGCCGCACTCGCCGCCGCCGGCACCCAGGTCGGCAAGCCCTACGTCTCCGGTGGCAGCGGCCCCAACTCCTACGACTGCTCCGGCCTGACCCAGTGGGCCTACGCCCAGGCCGGTGTCTCGATCACCCGGACCACGTACACCCAGCAGAACGACGGCACGAAGATCGGCCGGGACGCTCTCAAGCCGGGCGACCTGGTCTTCTTCAACAACCTGGGACACGTCGGCCTCTACGCGGGCAACGGCATGGTCCTGCACGCCCCCTACCCGGGCAAGGTCGTCCGCTACGAGTCGATGAGCACCATCGGCAGCTTCCAGTTCGGTGTCCGCGTCGTCGGCTGACGCCCGCTCCGCCTCGAACAGGGCCGATCGTCACACTGTGTGACGATCGGCCCTGTTCTTCTTCAAGATCAGGACACAGGGCCGCCCGAACGGGCGAATTCCCGCACCCCGTGCTGACCCCTTCCCCCGCTGGTGACCTGGGTCCCAGGCCGGACGTCACGCTGTGTTGCCGCGGAGGTCTTTGGCTGGGACACGGTCGCGCGGCTACTGTCGGCCGCGCTTCCCTCACTCGCCGTGAGTACGCCCCCTCCGGGGCCGCCCTCCGGCCAACGGGGGAGGGCCCTGTCCACCGTCGAAGGGAGTGCGGCTTCCCGTGGTGTCCCACAGTCGCCTTGTACCGTCCGGGTTCGACCGGGGCGCGGCCGCCGCCCTCGGTGTGCTGTCCGCCGCTGCCGCCGCCCTCGGCGCCATCCCCGTCCAGCCGGCCGCCGCCGCGCCGCACGACGACACCCGGGCCGAGGTGGACCGGCTGTACGAGGAGGCCGAGCAGGCCACCGAGGCCTACAACAAGGCCGACGAGCGCGCCGACAAGCTGCGCGACCAGGTCGGCACCGCGCAGGACTCGATCGCCCGGCAGCAGGACCGCATCAACGCCATGCGGGAGTCGCTGGGTTCGCTCGCCGGCGCCCAGTACCGCTCCGGCGCCGTCGACCCGTCGATCGCCCTACTGTTCTCAGACGACCCGGACGACTACCTCGACACGGCCGCCGCCCTGGACCGCATCAGCGCCCACCAGGCAGGCGAACTCCACGATCTCCAGCAGGCGATGCGCGACCTCTCCCAGAACCGCGCGGAGGCCAGTGACAAGCTCACCGAGCTGGAGAAGAGCCGCAAGGCCGTGGCCCAGCACAAGCGGGCCGTCGAGGCGAAGCTCGCGGCGGCCCGGCGGCTGCTGAACTCCCTCCCGGACGAGGAACGCGCCGAGTTCGACCGCGGCTCCCGCTCCACCGCCTCCGGCCGGACCGACATGCCCGACCTCTCCGGCGCCGTCGCCCCCAACGGCCGCGCGGCCGCCGCCGTCGCCGCCGCCCGCTCGGCCCTAGGCAAGCCGTACGTGTGGGGCTCCACCGGCCCGCACGGCTTCGACTGCTCCGGCCTCATGGTCTGGTCCTACGGACAGGCCGGCGTCGGTCTGCCGCGCACCTCGCAGGCCCAGCGGTACGCCGGCACCCAGGTCCCGCTCTCCCAGGCCCAGCCCGGCGACCTCGTCACCTACCGGCCCGACGCCAGCCATGTCGGCATGTACGTCGGCAACGGACAGGTCATCCACGCCCCCTACCCGGGCGCCCCGGTCCGCTACGACCCCGTCGGCATGATGCCGATCGCCTCGGTCACCCGCCCCTGACCGCCGTCGGGTCCCGCCCGCGCGGGACCCGGCCGCCCTGCCGTACGGTGACCGGGTCCCCGTACGATCGGGAACGTGGCCTTCAGAAGGCGTGTGTTCCCGGGAGTCGCAGGGGTCTGCCTCGCTCTCGCCCTGCTCGTCGGCTGCGGCGCCGCCGCGCCGCCCGACTCCGCCCGCGCCGACGTGGAGCGGATGCTCGACCGGCGGGCCGCGGCGGTCCTGGAGCGGGACGGGACGGCGTACCGCGCCACCGAGGCGCCGACCTCCTCCGTCGCCGGCCAACTGGCCACGGGGGAGGCCGAGTTCGCGAATCTCCGCAGCCTGCCGCTGTCCTCCTGGTCGTACGGCCTCACCGCCTTCCGTCGCTCCGGCGACCGGGCCACGGCCGAGGCGGCCCTGCGCTACCGGATCCGCGGCTACGACCGGGCGCCCGTCACCGCCGCCCGGACCCTGACCCTCGTCCGGGACGACGACGGGGCGTGGCGGGTCGCCGCCGACGAGCCCTCCCGGAAGGGCACCGCACAGCTGTGGGAGCAGGGGCGGATACGGGCCGTGCGCGGGGAGCGGAGCCTCGTCCTGGGGGTCGGGCGGTCGGCCGAGGCCCTGCGGGAGTACGCGGGGCTGGCGGACCGGGCCGTGCCCGCCGTCACGGAGGCGTGGGGCGAGGACTGGGCGCGGCGGGTCGTGGTCGTCGTACCGGAGTCACTGGAGGAGATGGCGGAGCTGCTGGGGGCGCCCGCGTCCGGGTACCGGGGGATCGCCGCCGTCACCACCGGGGAGGCGGGGGGCGCCTCGAAGGCGCCGGCGGACCGGATCGTCATCAACCCCGACGCGTACGCCCTCCTCGGTGACCTCGGCAGGCAGGTCGTCCTCACCCACGAGACGACCCATGTGGCCACCCGCGCCCACACCAACGCGGCGACCCCCCTGTGGCTCTCCGAGGGCTACGCCGACTGGGTCGGCTACCGGGGGACGGGCCGTACGGCGCCCGAGGTGGCCCCCGAGCTGGGCCGCGCCGTGGCGGAGGACCGGGTCCCGTCCGCCCTGCCCGCCGACGCCGACTTCGGCTTCTCCGACGACTCCGGGCGGCTCGCCCAGGCCTACGAGAGCGGTTGGCTGGCCTGCCGTCTCATCGCCGACCACTGGGGCGAGGTCCGCCTCGACGAGTTCTACCGGGCGGTCGGTGCGCACGAGGGGCGGGAGGGGGCCGTTGAGGACGCCCTGAAGGAAGTGCTGGGGACGACGGTGGAGGACTTCACCGGGCGGTGGCGGGAGTACGTGCGGGCTCAGTTGGGGTGAGGCGTCGGGTGCGTTGTCGGGTGCGGCCCTGTGGGGCTTCTCGCGCAGTTCCCCGCGCCCCTGAAAAGATCAGGCCCCTGCGGGCCTGAAAAGCATGGGGCGCAGCCCCCGCTTTTCAGGGGCGCGGGGAACTGCGCGGCCAGCCCCCACCGGACCCGCAGTCGAAATCGCACCCCAGGCCGCCTCACGAACCCAGCGGCGCCTTCGCGCGGGCGTCCCGGCCCGGGAGGGGCGTCGGGGCGGCCCGGGACGGCACCGTGCCGTGCCACAGCTCGAACGCGGCGAGCAACGCGGCCACGACAAGGAGGCCGTTGCGGACGAAGAGGAGGCTGATGCCCAACCAGTCGCTGGCGACGACATGCGCGAACCAGATCGGGAACTCCAGCACGGTCACGAAGGACGCGACCAGGACGAGCGCGCCCGGCACAACCATCCGGCTCGCCCGGAAGCAGAGGCACACCGCCGCGAGACCGACCAGCCACACCATGTACTGGGGGCTGATCACCCGACTCGTGGCCGTGAACATCAGCACCGCCACGAACGCCGCGTCCGCGAGCGTGTGCGCCGCGAACCGCCGCGCCCGCACCCGCCACAGCAGCAGCCACGCGAAGGCCACCCCGCTCAGCAGCAGGGCCGCGTCGCTCACGGCGTCCACATACGCGCCGAGGAATTCCACCGAGCCGTAGTTCAGCAGCACCTCGCCGTCCCAGCCGAACCGCCGGGCCACATGGAAGACGAGCGCGCCCAGCGACTCCACCTCGGTGCCCCGGTCCCGCTGGAACGTCAGGAAGGCGAAGGCACCCGGCATGGAGACGGTGAAGAGCGCGGCCACCGCGAGCCCGGTACCCGCCGCCCAGGCCCAGGCCGTACGCCCGCGGGCGCCCAGGAGCAGCAGCGCCGGCCAGACCTTCAGCAGGGCCGCGAAGGCCGTCAGCGCCCCCATCACGCGCGGATGGCGGCTGCCGGCGAGGAGGGCCGCGACCGCCACCGCCGTCACCATCACGTCGTAGCGGGCGTACACCGTCGGGCCGAGCAGCGGCAGGCCCACCGCCCATACCCGGGCGCCGCGCCAGGTCTTCCCGGGCCGCCCGCCCGCGTACAGGAGCAGGGCGAGCACCGCCAGGTCGGCGAGGAAGGCGAGGACGAAGAACGCCGACGCGTAGTCCAGGAAGGACAGCAGCGCCGGGGAGAGGATCGCGAGGGCGGCGGCGGGCGGGTACTGCCAGGTGACGTCGTCCAGGGGATACGTTCCCGCACGCAGGGTCTCGTACCAGCCCTGGTAGATCACCGAGACGTCGCTGGTGACGTCCGGGCCCGGGAACACGTACACCTTGAAGACGAACAGCAGCAGGAGCAGCCGGGTCGCGCCCCAGAGCGTGAGCAGCCCGAACGGGAGCCGTCGAGAGCCCGTCATGTCCATCTGAGCCACGTCAGTCCCTGTCTCCGTCCGCGCTCCGGTTCGCGCCTGTGGGGGAGCGCCTGTGGAGGAGCGCCTGTGAGGGACATGATCCCCCGCCGGCCTGTGAAGCGGCCGTGAAGCATGGCCGGGCCGGGTGGGGATGTGCCCGGGGCGGTGTGGACGTGCCTGGGGGCGGTGGGCCGACGCCGGTTCGGTAGGGTCGGCGGCGATGCACAAGACCCTGATCGTGACCAACGACTTCCCGCCCCGGCCCGGGGGCATCCAGGCGTTTCTGCACAACATGGCGCTGCGGCTGGACCCCGAGCGGATCGTCGTCTACGCGTCGACCTGGAAGCGGGGCCGGGAGGGCGTCGAGGCGACGGCCGCCTTCGACGCCGAGCAGCCCTTCACCGTCGTACGCGACCGCACGACCATGCTGCTCCCGACGCCCGCCGTCACCCGCCGTGCGGTCTCCCTGCTGCGCGAGCACGGCTGTACGTCGGTGTGGTTCGGCGCGGCGGCCCCGCTCGGCCTGATGGCCCCCGCGCTGCGCCGGGCGGGCGCGAAGCGGCTGGTGGCCACCACGCACGGTCACGAGGCGGGCTGGGCGCAGCTGCCCGCCGCCCGGCAGCTGCTGCGGCGGATCGGCGAGGGCACGGACACGATCACCTACCTGGGCGAGTACACCCGCTCCCGGATCGCCACGGCCCTCACCCCCGAGGCGGCCGGACGCATGGTCCAGCTGCCGCCCGGCGTCGACGAGAAGACCTTCCACCCCGGCTCCGGCGGCGACGAGGTCCGCGCCCGGCTCGGGCTCACCGACCGCCCGGTCGTCGTCTGCGTCTCCCGCCTCGTGCCGCGCAAGGGGCAGGACACGCTGATCCGGGCGATGCCCGGCATCCTCGCCCAGGAGCCGGACGCGGTGCTGCTGATCGTCGGCGGCGGCCCGTACGAGAAGGAGCTGCGGCGGCTCGCCCACGAGACCGGGGTCGCCGAGTCCGTCCGCTTCACCGGCGCCGTCCCCTGGTCCGAGCTGCCCGCCCACTACGGCGCCGGAGACGTCTTCGCCATGCCCTGCCGCACCCGCCGGGGAGGCCTGGACGTCGAGGGGCTCGGCATCGTCTACCTGGAGGCCTCCGCGACCGGCCTCCCCGTCGTCGCGGGCGACTCCGGCGGCGCCCCCGACGCCGTCCTCGACGGCGAGACCGGCTGGGTCGTCCGCGGCACCTCCCCGACCGACACCGCCGAACGCGTCACCACCCTCCTCGGCGACCCGGAGCTGCGGGCCCGCATGGGACAGCGGGGACGGGAGTGGGTCGAGGAGAAATGGCGCTGGGACCTGCTGGCGGAGCACTTGAAGGCGCTGCTGTAGGGCAGCCGACCAGGGGCGCGGGGAACTGCGCGACCGGCCACGAACAACCCGCAGCCGCCGACGACGCACAGTGGCACCCCGGATGGCGTCCCAAAACCGGCCGACCCCCTAGCCGGAGCCGAAAAATCCGCACATGCTGCGCACATGACAGCAAAACTGATGCAACGTCAGCTGACGAGACGTCACATACTTGGTATGGCCGCCCTCCAGACGGCGGCCACCCTCGGTTTCACCCGCATCGGCCTCCAGTCCGCCCGGGCCGCCGAGCCCGACGCGGTCGACCACGCCCCCGCGATCGTCATCGGCTCCGGCTACGGCGCCGCCGTCGCCGCCCTCCGGCTGGGCCAGGCCGGTATCCGCACCGTCGTCCTGGAGATGGGCCGGGCCTGGAACACCCCCGGCTCCGACGGCAAGATCTTCTGCTCGACCAAGGAGCCGGACGAGCGGTCCATGTGGTTCAAGACCCGGACCGAGGCCCCGCTCGCCACCTTCCTCTGGCTGGACGTCGTCAACCGGGACATCAGCCCCTACCCCGGCGTCCTGGACCGCGTCCGCTACGCCAACATGTCGGTCTTCCTGGGCCGCGGCGTCGGCGGCGGCTCCCTGGTCAACGGCAGCATGGCCGTCACCCCCCTCCGGTCGTACTTCGCCGAACAGTTCCCGACCGTCGACACCGCCGAGATGTACGCCACGTACTTCCCGCGCGCCCGCACCATGCTCGGCGTCAACACCGTCGACCCCGCGTGGTTCGAGTCCACGGAGTGGTACCGCTTCAGCCGGATCTCCCGGGCCCACGCCGAGAAGACCGGCCTGAGGACCACCTTCGTGCCGAGCGTCTACGACTTCGGGTACATGCAGCGCGAGGCGGCGGGCACCGCCACCAAGTCCGCCCTCGCCGGGGAGGTCATCTACGGCAACAACCACGGCAAGAAGAGCCTCGACAAGACCTACCTCGCCGCCGCCCTCGGCACCGGCAACGTCACCATCCACACCATGGAACGGGCCCGGGGCATCCGCAGGCTCGGCGACGGGACGTACGTCGTCACCGTCGACCGCATCGACGGCACGGGCGCGGTCGTCGAGACCAAGGAGTACGGCTGCGCCTACCTCTTCCTCGGCGCCGGCAGCGTCGGCACCACCGAACTCCTCGTCCGGGCGCGGGCGAAGGGCACCCTCCCCGCACTGGACGCCGCTGTCGGCGCGGGCTGGGGCTCCAACGGCAATGTGATGCTCGGCCGGGCCAACCATCTGTGGGACACCGTCGGGGCGAACCAGTCGACCATGCCGGTCATGGGCATCGACGACTGGGCCAACACCGCCAACCCCGTCTTCGCCGAGATCGCCCCGCTGCCCACGGGCCTCGAACACTGGGTCAGTCTCTATCTCGCGATCACCAAGAACACCGAGCGCGCGTCCTTCACCTACGACGCCGCGAGCGACTCGGCGAAGCTCGGCTGGAGCGCCGCCCAGGGCGCGGTCTCCTCGGCCATGGCCAAGAAGCTCTTCGACCGGATCAACGCGGCCAACAGCACGATCTACCGGTACGACCTGTTCGGCTCGTCCAACAAGGTGTTCGCCGACGACTTCACGTACCACCCGCTGGGCGGCTGCGTACTGGGGAAGGCGACCGACAACTACGGGAGGGTGAAGGGGTATTCGAAGCTGTACGTCACCGACGGCTCGCTCGTGCCCGGCTCGATCGGGGTGAACCCGTTCGTCACGATCACCGCGCTCGCCGAACGCACGATGGCGCGGATCCTCGTGGAGGACACCGCGCCATGAGCCAACCGGCCTGTCTGGGTTGCTACTTCTGGTAGATCGCCTCGATCTCGTCCGCGTAGTCCTTCGCCACCACGTTGCGCTTCAGCTTCAGGGACGGCGTCAGGTGGCCCGACTCCTCCGTGAACTGGGAGGACAGAATGCGGAACTTCCGCACCGATTCCGCCTTCGACACCGCGGCGTTGCCGTCGTCGATCGCGGCCTGCACGGCCGCGTTCAGATCGGCGTCCGCACTCAGCGACGCCGCGGTGGAGCCCACCGGTTTGCCGTGCTCGGCGGCCCAACGGCCCAGGAACTCCTCGTCGACGGTGACCAGCGCGCCCACGAAGGGCCGCCCGTCGCCCACCACCATGCACTCCGCGACCAGGGCGTGCGCCCGGATCCGGTCCTCGATCACGGCCGGGGCGACGTTCTTGCCGCCCGCGGTGACGATGATCTCCTTCTTGCGGCCGGTGATGCTGAGGTAGCCGTCCTCGTCGAGAGTGCCGATGTCACCGGTGTGGAACCAGCCGTCGGCCAGCGCCTCCTCGGTCGCGCCCGGGTTGTTCCAGTACTCCTTGAACAGGTGCTCGCCGTGCAGCAGCACCTCCCCGTCGTCCGCGATCCGGATGACGGAACCCGGCAGCGGCTGCCCGACCGTACCGATCTTCTGCCGGTCCCAGGGGTTGAACGCGGTCGCCGCACAGGACTCGGTCAGGCCGTAGCCCTCCAGGACCGTGAAGCCGATACCGCGGAAGAAGTGGCCGAGGCGCTCGCCCAGCGGGGCGCCGCCCGAGATCGCGTACTCGCCCTTGCCGCCGAGGACCGCCCGCAGCTTGCTGTAGACGAGCTTGTCGAAAACCCTGTGCTTGATCTTCAGACCTAGCGCCGGGCCCGACGCGGTGTCCAGCGCCCTGCTGTACGCGATCGCCGTGTCCGCGGCCTTGTCGAAGATCTTGCCCTTGCCGTCCGCCTGCGCCTTGGCCCGCGCCGAGTTGTAGACCTTCTCGAACACCCGCGGCACACCGAGGATCAGCGTCGGCCGGAAGGAGGCCAGCTCGTCGGTGAGGTTCTTGATGTCCGGGACGGTGCCCAGCTTGATCGGCGCCATCATCGGCGCGACCTGCACGAGCCGCCCGAAGACATGCGCGAGCGGGAGGAAGAGCAGCACCGAGCACTCGCCCGTACGGAACAGGGGGCGCAGCCGCTCCACCACGTTCCCGCACTCGGCGAAGAAACTGCGGTGGGTGAGGACGCACCCCTTCGGGCGGCCGGTGGTGCCGGAGGTGTAGACGATGGTCGCCGGGTCGTCGGCCTTAGCCAGCGAGCTGCGCTCCTCGACGGCCTGGTCGGTGACGCCCTGGCCGAGGCGGCCCAGCTCCTCCACCCCACCGCCCTCGATCTGCCACACGTGCTTCAGCGCGGGCAGCCGGTCACGCACCGACTCGACGGCGGCCGAGTGCCCGTCCAGCTCCACGATCATGGCGGTCGCGCCCGAGTCGGCGAGGATCCACTGCACCTGCTCCGGCGAGCTGGTCTCGTACACCGGCACGGTCACCGCGCCGGCCGACCAGATCGCGAAGTCCAGCAGGGTCCACTCGTACCGCGTACGGGACATCAGCGCGACGCGGTCGCCCGGCTGGACCCCGGCGGCGATGAACCCCTTGGCGGCCGTCCGGACCTCGGTGAGGAACTGCACGGCGTCGACATCCTGCCAGGCGCCGCCCACCTTGCGGGCGATGACGGCGACATCGGGATGCTGCGCGGCGTTTCTACGGACGATGTCGGTCAGATTGCCGTCCGTCGGGACCTCGTACAAAGCCGGAAGGCTGAACTCGCGCAAGACTGCTGCTCCTCATAGGGCGCCGGCGCCACGACTGGACTGTGTGCTGCGACGGTGCGGTCCAAGGCTGGGAGAGCGCTCAGGTCCCACCTCGTTCTTCGTACTGCGGTTCCTACTGGTTGAAAACCTGAGCACAACTGGACTGCCCGGACGTTACCCGCCGGTATGGCTTCTACGCGAGGGGGGCCGGGCGAGATGTTCTCCGCGTCACACATGGGGGTTCTCCCCGGGAAGAATAATCCCCCCACTTGCTGACTGGCCAGTAACCGCACGTCCGACCGGCTCTGTTCACGTATGCCGCACACGCCTACGCTTGATCGCCATGGCACGCACACCGGGCGGTAACGGCAGAACGCGCATCCACGTGGTCAGCGACGTGCACGGCAACGCACGCGATCTGGCCCGAGCCGGCGAGGGCGCCGACGCCCTGGTGTGTCTGGGCGACCTGGTCCTCTTCCTCGACTACGCCGACCACTCCCGCGGCATCTTCCCCGACCTCTTCGGCGCCGAGAACGCCACCCGGCTCGTCGAACTGCGCACCGCCCGCCGCTTCGAGGAGGCCCGCGACCTCGGGGCCCGGCTGTGGGCGGGCATCGGGGAGGAGCGCTCCACGGTCATCGAGAAGGCCGTCCGCAAGCAGTACGCCGAGATGTTCGCGGCCTTCCCCACCCCGACGTACGCCACCTACGGCAACGTCGACATGCCGATGCTGTGGCCCGAGTACGCGGGACCGGGGACGACCGTGCTGGACGGCGAGCGGGTGGAGATCGGGGGGTGGGTCTTCGGCTTCGTGGGCGGCGGGCTCCGTACGCCCATGCGCACGCCGTACGAGATCAGCGACGAGGAGTACGCCGCGAAGATCGAGGCGGTGGGGGAGGTGGACGTGCTCTGCACCCACATCCCGCCGGAGGTCCCCGAGCTGGTCTACGACACGGTGGCGCGCCGCTTCGAGCGGGGGAGCCGGGCGCTGCTGGACGCGATCCGGAAGACCCGGCCCCGGTACTCGTTGTTCGGCCATGTCCACCAGCCGCTGGCGCGGCGGATGCGGATCGGGGCGACCGAGTGTGTGAACGTGGGGCACTTCGCGGGGAGCGGGAAGCCGTGGGCGCTGGAATGGTGAGTCCCCGCAAGCGGTAGCCTTCACGCTGCACATACGTGCGCACCCACCTCCCTCACCGGACAGTCTCTGGAGGAGCCACGGCGATGGCGGAATTCACCAGTTCGAGCATCACGATCGAGGCTGCGGCGGCCGACGTCATGGGAGTGATCGCCGACTTCGCCCGCTACCCGGACTGGACGGGAGAGGTGAAGGAGGCGGAGGTCCTCCGGACGGACGAGCAGGGGCGGGCCGAGCAGGTCCGGCTCGTCATGGACGCGGGCGCGATCAAGGACGACCAGACGCTGGGGTACACCTGGACCGGGGCGAACGAGGTCTCCTGGACGCTGGTCAAGTCCCAGATGCTCCGCTCCCTCGACGGCTCCTACATCCTCAAGCCGGTCGGCGACTCGGTCACCGAGGTGACCTACCAGCTCACCGTCGACGTCAAGATCCCCATGCTCGGCATGATCAAGCGCAAGGCGGAGAAGGTCATCATCGACCGGGCCCTGGCGGGGCTGAAGAAGCGGGTGGAGTCGGGGGCCGGCGCCTAGTCGCTCAGGGGGCTCTGCCGTGTCGCGGCCGCGGGGGGTTGGTGGCTGGTCGCGCCGTTCCCCGCGCCTCTGGAGATCCGGCTTCGCCCTCTTTCCCCTCTCCCTCGCCCCAGCTGCGGGCAGTCGTGCCGCTGGGGCGGCACGGGTGGGCGCGACGGCACCCCGTCAGCGCCGGTGAGCGCCTCCCACCCCCCCCGCCGGGCCCCGGCGCGGCGTCCGGGTGTCCACCGCTGGGTTACCGTTCACCCCCATGCGCACCATCCTGATCACCGGGCAAGGCGGCGGCGGCCGTACGACGGTCGCGGCGGCCACGGCCGTCGAGGCGGCACGCGACGGCTCGCGGACACTCGTGCTGAGCGCGGACCGCACCGACAGCCTGGGGGCGGTGCTCGGGGTGGCGACCGGGGCGGAGCCCGTCCGGGTCGCACCGAACCTCACCGCGTGGCGACCCGACGCGGTGGACCGTTTCCGGCAGGACCTCGTCGCCTTCCAGGAACGCGCCTCGTCCGTGCTCGATCTGCTGGGCGCGGGACGCCTGGACGCCGAGGAACTCACCCCCCTCCCCGGCGCCGAGGAACTCGCCCTGCTGCGGGCCCTGCGCGACGCCGCGCTGTCGGAGGCGTACGACCTGCTCGTCGTCGACCTGCCCCCCGTACCGCAGGCACTAGCGCTGCTCGGTCTCCCGGAGGAGCTGCGGAGGTATCTGCGGCGGCTCCTCCCGCCCGAACGCCAGGCAGCCCGCGCACTGCGCCCGGTCCTCGGCCGGCTCGCCGGGGTCCCGATGCCCGCCGAGTGGCTGTACGAGACGGCCGCCCGCTGGGACGTCGAACTGGCCGCCGTCGCGGCGGTCGTCGAGGACCCGGGGACGAGCGTGCGGCTGGTCGCGGAGCCGGGCCCGGCCGGCGCCGACCACGTACGCCTCGCGGGTGTCGGACTCGCCCTGCGGGCCGTCCCCGTGGACCTGCTGATCGCCAACCGCGTCCTGCCCGAGGCCACGCACGACACCTGGCTCGCCGGCCTCGTCGCCCAGCAGCGCAAGGTGTGCGAGGAGTGGCGGGAGTCGGGACAGGCCCGTCCCGTACGGGGCGTCGCCCACCTCGGCCACGACCCCCGCGGCGTCGACGACCTCACCGCCCTCGGCGTCCCCGGTGCGGGTGACGCTCCCGACCGCGTCGCCTGGGCCGTCACCGACCACCTCGGGGACGAGGGCGTGCTCGTATGGCACATCCCGCTGCCCGGCGCGATACGGGACGAGCTGGATCTCATCCGGCGCGGCGACGAGTTGGTCGTCACGGCGGGCCAGTTCCGCCGTATCGTTCCGCTGCCGTCGGCACTGCGCCGCTGCACCGTCGACGGCGCGGCCCTGCGCGACGGCGAACTGAGGATCCGTTTCGCGCCGGACCCGCAGTTGTGGCCCCGGACACGGTGAACCGCATACGCCCGTTCGGGTAACGTCGAAGGTACGAACCGTAGGCAGGAGCCCGCCATGAGCGAAGAGCGCCCCACGTCCGACGCCGGTCGTCAGGACCCGGCCGAGGAGGCGCGGTCGGCCGAGCAGGACCGTGCGACCGACCGGGTGCGCGCGACCGACGCCGACGCCTGGGCGACGGCGTGCGAGGAGGATCTCGTCGCGGAGAAGGCCCGCCGCCGGGCGAAGTACGGGCCGCCGCCGGGCTCGGCCGCCGAGGAACTGCGCAGGCTCGTCGACACCGTCGCGGACAAGCTGTCCGGGCTGCAGTCGCCGTTGCTCGGCGCGGTCGCGGGCGGCGCGGCCCAGCAGGTGGTCAGCCAGGTCGTCCGGCAGGCCAAGGCCGCCGTCGAACCGGTCATCGAACGAAACCCGGACGTCTTCGACCATCTCGCCTCCGCGGGCAACGAACTGCTCGCCGCGTACCGCTCCGCCGTCGAGGCCCAGGAGCGCCGCTGGACGAACCGGGACACCGCTCACCGGGAAGGCCGCGGCCAGGGCGACGATCCGGGCCCCGGAGAACGCATCGACCTGGACTGACGGCGGGCCCGTCCGCCCGGCGGACGTCGGGAGTTCCGGGGCAGGGGCTCGGGTACGGTTGGCCGTAGCGGGGCTCGACCGAAACTGAGGGATTCATGGGACTCACCATCGGCGTCGATATCGGCGGTACCAAGATCGCGGCCGGTGTGGTCGACGAGGAAGGCAACATCCTCTCGACCCACAAGGTGCCGACCCCGGGCACGCCCGACGGGATCGTGGACGCCATCGCCGCCGCCGTCGAGGGCGCGCGAGCCGGTCACGAGATCGTCGGTGTCGGCATCGGCGCGGCCGGTTACGTGGACCGCCAGCGGTCGACGGTCTACTTCGCCCCCAACATCGACTGGCGCAACGAGCCGCTCAAGGAGAAGGTCGAGACCCGCGTGGGCCTGCCGGTCGTCGTGGAGAACGACGCCAACGCCGCCGCGTGGGGCGAGTACAAGTTCGGCGCCGGCAAGGGCCACCGCAACGTCATCTGCATCACCCTCGGCACCGGCCTCGGCGGCGGCATCATCATCGGCAACAAGCTGCGCCGCGGTCACTACGGCGTGGCCGCCGAGTTCGGCCACATCCGCATAGTCCCGGACGGGCTGCTGTGCGGCTGCGGCTCGCAGGGCTGCTGGGAGCAGTACGCGTCCGGGCGGGCCCTGGTCAGGTACGCCAAGCAGCGCGCCAACGCCACCCCCGAGAACGCGGAGCTCCTCCTCGGCCTCGGCGACGGCACCCCCGAGGGCATCGAGGGCAAGCACATCTCCATGGCCGCCCGCCAGGGCGACCCGGTCGCCGTCGACTCCTACCGCGAACTCGCCCGCTGGGCCGGCGCCGGCCTCGCCGACCTCGCCTCCCTCTTCGACCCCTCCGCCTTCATCGTCGGCGGCGGCCTCTCCGACGAGGGCGAGCTGGTCCTCGACCCGATCCGCAAGTCCTACAAGCGCTGGCTGGTCGGCGGCAACTGGCGCCCGGTCGCCGACGTCATCGCCGCCCAACTCGGCAACGAGGCGGGCCTGGTGGGCGCGGCCGACCTGGCGAGAGAACCCGACCCGATCATGTAGACACCGGTCGCCGTCCCCGCGCCCCGTTTCTCGGGGCGCGGGAAGCCCGCCGATCTTCAAACCGCACGCTTTTTTTGGGGGCGCGGGGAACTGCGCGAACAACCACGACGCACCGGCACTCGCAAACGGACAAATACCCCCGAGCTCTTAGGCGTATCTTGATCCACATGCCGCCGCTCCCCAACTCCCGCACGAACCCCGACGGTTCGGCAACCATCCGCGTCCTCAGCTACAACATCCGCTCCATGCGGGACGACACGGACGCCCTCGCCCGAGTGATCACCGCCTGCGCCCCCGACCTGGTCCTCATCCAGGAAGCCCCCCGCTTCTTCCGCTGGCGCAAGAAGCTCGCGAGGCTGGCCGCGGCCTCCGGCCTGGTCACCCTCTCCGGCGGAGCCACCGCCTCCGGCCCCGCGCTGCTGTGCAACCTCCGCGCCACGGTCGAACACACCGAGGACGTCCTCCTGCCGCTCACCCCCGGCCTGCACCGACGCGGCTTCGCCACGGCAGTGGTCCGCTTCGGCCGCGCCCGCCTCGGCGTCCTGTCCTGCCACCTCTCCCTGCAGCAGGACGAGCGCTACGAACAGGGCGGCATGCTCCTCGACCAGCTGGCCGGCCTAGGCGTGACGCACGCGGTCGCGGGCGGCGACCTCAACGAGCGCCCGCACGGCAGCACGTTCCGCCGCCTCGCCGGCGAACTCCAGGACTGCTGGACCACCACCCCCTGGGGCGGCGAGTACAGCTCCACCCCCACCGACCCCCACCAGCGCATTGACGCGATCCTGGCCACCCCCGGCATCGAGGTCCTCGGCTGCGGCGTCCCCCTGGACCACCCCGGCATCACCGAGAACGACCTGAGGGCCGCCACGGACCACCTGCCGGTCCTGGCCGCCCTCAGAGTCCCCGCCGAGCCCTAGGCCCTGTCGTCACATTCCCGCCTGCCCCGCGACGCCATGCACGCACTCTCGCCGCACCGGGCCCTGACCCAAGTACGTCCAGTACGCGGGTCAGGGCCCGGCACGCCGAGAGCACGCACCTGACGCCGCGGGGCCGCCCTTCGGGCGACGGCGGGAATTTGACGACAGGGCCTAGCCCGTGTCGTCGACGTTGATGAGTCAGACGACCGCGCCCCGGCCCGGATCGTCGTCGTCCTCCTCGTCACCCTTCATCCGCATCACCAGCGTCGCGAAGCCGCCGAGGAAGCCGCCGATGCCCACGGTGGTGAGCCACCAGGTCATCTCCCAGCCGAGCAGGACGGCGAGCAGCAGCAGGACAGGGCCGCCGATCACCCCCAGCCAGGCGAACTTGGCGGTCGCGTCGGCCTCCGGCAGCGGGGGCGGCTCGGGCGGCACGAAGTGGCCCTCGTCGTCCTCGTCGTCGGCCCGGTCGCCCGTGTCCGGGTCCTCGCCGACCGGGTCGGGCACGCTGTAGTCGCGCGGACCCGAGCCGACACCGGGGGCGAACGCCACCGAGCTGCCCAGCGGCCTGGGGGCCGCGGGACCGGCGGCGGCATCGGGCGACTTGTCCGCGGAGTCCTCCGGCTCGGCCTCCAGCAGGGCCAGGTCCTCCACCGACTTGAACGGCTTGATGCCCGGCGGGTCCGGCGGCTCGTCGCCGAACCCGGCGACGATGGCCCGCCACGCGGCGTCCTCGTCGAACGGCACGTGCTGCTCCTCGCCCACCTGCTGCTCCTCGCCCGGCACGTCGCCGGACGAGGCGCCCGCGGAACCGGCCGCGGAGCCGCCCGAGGAGCCGCCCGGGGAGTCGCCCCGCGAGTCGCCGTGGCGCTCGCCGAGGGGCGCACCCTTCTCCTCCGGCTCACGCTCGGAGTCGTGCTCAGCCACCAGTGGCCGTCCCTTCCCTCTGCTCCAAGGATCCCGGACCGATCTGCTCCACGGACCCCGAATCAGACTGCTGTACGGATTCCGCGTCGGACTCCTTCACACCCGCCGCTCCGGACTCCGTAACGAGCCGGGTGACGAACGCGTGGCTCTCGTCGAAGATCCGGTCCGCGTCATGGTCCAACGTCGCGACGTGATGGCTCTGTTCCAGCAGGATCTCCGTGACATCGGTCGACGACACCCGGCCGAGGACCCGCTCGGAGTCGACGGGCGGCACCACATGGTCCCGCGGGCTGTGCAGCAGCAGCAACGGCTGGGTGACCTGGGGCAGTTCGCCGTCGACGAGACGGAGGAAATTGCGCAGGGAGTGCGCCGCGTGCAGCGGCACATGGCTGTATCCCAGCTCCTCGACACCCTCCTTCGCGATGTCGCTGGTGATCCCCTTCGTGGTGGGGACGAAGTGCCGCAGCAGGGGGAGGGCGTGCGCGGCCGGGCCGTGCACCTTGTTCGCCGGGTTGACGACCATCACACCGGCGACCGCGTCCCCGTGCTTCGCGGCCAGCCGCAGCGCCAGCGCGCCGCCCATGGACAGCCCCGCCACGAAGACGTGCGCACAGCGCTCGCGCAGGGCCCGCAGCTCGCGGTCCACCTCCGCGTACCAGTCCTGCCAGCCGGTCGGACGGAGGTCCTCCCAGCGGGTGCCGTGTCCCGGCAGCAGCGGCAGCGCGACGGTCAGCCCCCGCGCGGCGAGATACTCCGCCCAGGGGCGCAGCGACTGCGGGGACCCGGTGAATCCGTGGCAGAGGAGGACTCCGACCTCCCCGCCCTCGTGGTGGTACGGCTCGGCGCCAGGAAGGACCGGCACGGTTCGGTCTCCTGTTCATGAGAAAGGTGTGAATGAGTCCGGATGTGGTTCACCGTACGCGACCGCACTGACACCGACCAGGGGCTTCGCGCGGTGGAGGGCGGGTGAGGACGCCGGTGGGGAGCGGGTGGGGACCCCGGGGGTGTTCGACACCGGCCGGACCTGTCGGACTCTTCCTCGGGCGTCCGGGTTAAGGTCTCCTCCACGGATCACAGAGAGGCACTCGGTTGTTGTACGGCGCGATGAAGGTCGCTATCGGGGGACCGCTCAAGGTCACCTTCAGGCCCTGGGTGGAAGGCCTGGAGAACATCCCGGCCGAGGGCGCCGCGATCCTCGCGAGCAATCACCTCTCCTTCTCCGACTCGTTCTTCCTGCCCGCGGTCCTCGACCGCAAGGTCACGTTCATCGCGAAGGCCGAGTACTTCACCACCCCCGGGATCAAGGGCAAGCTGACGGCCGCCTTCTTCAAGGGGGTCGGCCAGCTCCCCGTGGACCGCTCCGGCGCGCGCGGCGCGGGTGAGGCCGCCATCAGGAGCGGGATACAGGTCATCGAGAGCGGCGAACTGTTCGGCATCTACCCCGAGGGCACCCGCTCGCCCGACGGCCGGCTCTACCGCGGCAAGCCCGGTGGCCTCGCCCGCGTGGCCCTCGCCACCGGTGCGCCCGTCATCCCCGTCGCCATGATCGACACGGAGAAGATCCAGCCCCCGGGCAAGGTCCTGCCGAAGGTGATGCGCCCCGGCATCCGCATCGGCAAGCCCCTCGACTTCAGCCGCTACCAGGGCATGGAGCACGACCGCTTCGTCCTGCGGGCGCTGACCGACGAGGTCATGTACGAGATCATGAAGCTCTCCGGCCAGGAGTACGTCGACATCTACGCGACCGCCGCCAAGCGGCAGATCGCGGACGCCGCCAAGGCCGAGAAGGAGGCCGACAAGGCCGCCAGGGCCGCCCTCGCCAAGGCCGAGAAGGAACAGGCGGCCAGGGAACAGGCGGAAAGGGCCCGGACCGAGAAGGACCGGGCGGACAGGGACCGGCCGGCTTCGTAACGGCCGCGTTCCCGGGTACGGTCGCGTTCCCGGACGCGACCGTCGTGGGCGGGCCGGGTGGGCGGGGTGGGGGACATGCCGAAGCGCGAGAGAGTCATGACGATGTCGGTCGAGCAGCCGCTGTGGCGTGCGCTGACCGGGTACCGGGTCCTGACGATGATCTACGCGGTGGGCCTCTTCGTCAGCGCGTACGACAAGTTCGAGCGCCCCTGGCTGGCCATCGCCTATTACGCGGTGCTGGCCGGCTGGACCCTGCTCACCCTGCCGAAGGTCGCGAACGCGGCCAGCTGCACCAAGCGGTTCCTCGCCGCCGACCTCACCATCGCGATCGTCGGCATCCTGCTCACCCGGATCGCCGACTCGACCGCGCGGATCGAGGCCGGAGGCCCCACGCTGCCGTCGATATGGACCGCCGGCGCCGTGCTGGCCTTCGCCATCAAGGGCGGCTGGCGCTGGGCCGCCTTCGCCTCGACGCTCGTCGCCGTCGCCAACCTGATCCACCGGGGCGCCCCCACCCGCGACACCATCCACAACGTGCTGCTGGTCTGGGTCGCCTCCATCGCCATCGGGTACGTCGTCGAGGTCGCCCGAGCCTCCGAGCGCACCCTCGCCCGCGCCCTGGAGATCGAGGCCGCCACCCGCGAACGGGAACGCCTCGCCCGGGACATCCACGACAGCGTCCTCCAGGTCCTCGCCATGGTCCAGCGGCGCGGCACCGCCCTCGGCGGCGAGTCCGCGGAGCTGGGCCGGATGGCCGGCGAGCAGGAGGTCGCCCTGCGCACCCTGGTCTCCGGCGGCCTGGTCCCCGTCTCCCGGGTGTCGGAGGACGCGGCCCAGGGAGCGCTCGTCCGCGCGATCGACGAACCGGACGCCGACGACGACACGACGGGCCCCGTGGATCTGCGGGCCCTCCTCGCCCCGTACGCCGGCGCGACGGTCACCTTCTCCGAGCCCGGCGGCCCGGTGCCGCTCGCCCCGGAGGCCGCGCGGGAGCTGGCGGCGGCCGTCGGCGCCGCCCTGGACAATGTGCGCGCGCACGCCGGAGACGGGGCCCGGGCCTGGATCCTGGTCGAGGACTGGCCGGACGAGATCATCGTGACCGTACGGGACGACGGCCCCGGCATCCCCGAGGGACGGCTCGCCCAGGCCGAGGGCGAGGGCCGGCTCGGGGTGGCCCTCTCCATCCGGGGACGACTGCGCGACATCGGCGGTACGGCCGAACTGATCTCGGTGCCGGGACAGGGCACGGAAGTCGAACTGAAGGTGCCCAGGGCCGCGGAGGCCCCGAAGGGCGTACGGGGGAAGGCGGAGAAGCGGTGACGCGGAACAACTCGGTGGACGAGGGACAGGCACGGCCCGGCGGAAGCGGCCCGATCAAGGTCATGGTGGTCGACGACCACCCGATGTGGCGCGACGCCGTCGCCCGCGACCTGGCGGAGGCCGGCTTCGACGTGGTCGCCACGGCGGGCGACGGCGAGCAGGCGGTCCGCCGCGCCCACGCCGCCGCGCCGGACGTCCTCGTCCTGGACCTCAACCTGCCCGCGAAGCCGGGCGTGCAGGTCTGCAAGGAACTGGTCGGCGCCAACCCGGCGTTGCGGGTGCTGGTCCTGTCGGCGAGCGGCGAGCACGCGGACGTCCTGGAGGCGGTGAAGTCCGGCGCGACGGGCTATCTGCTGAAGTCCGCCTCGACGGAGGAGCTGATCGACGCGGTCCGCCGCACGGCCGCGGGCGACCCCGTCTTCACCCCCGGCCTCGCGGGCCTGGTCCTCGGCGAGTACCGCCGACTCGCCTCCGAGCCGGCCCCCGCGCCGGGCGCCGACGAGCCCAAGGCCCCGCAACTCACCGACCGCGAGACCGAGGTGCTCCGCCTCGTCGCCAAGGGCCTGAGCTACAAGCAGATCGCCGAACGCCTCGTCATCTCGCACCGCACGGTCCAGAACCACGTCCAGAACACCCTCGGCAAGCTCCAGCTCCACAACCGGGTGGAACTGGTCCGCTATGCCATAGAGCGCGGACTCGACGATGAGTAAACGCCCTGAATCACCCCATAGGGTGAGGATGATTTGATCAACACCGATCAACTCACCCCCAACCGGCCGTAATTCACTGGAACTCGCCGGAATTGACCTCCCGTTCATGCCGAAGTGACCTGGATCACTATTAGCGTGGCCTTCGTCAGCAACCGCGGCGAAGGGACATTTCCATGCGCGTCGGAGTACTCACCGGAGGCGGCGACTGCCCCGGGCTCAACGCCGTCATCCGGGGCGTCGTCCGCAAGGGCGTCCAGGAGTACGGCTACGACTTCGTCGGCTTCCGGGACGGCTGGCGGGGGCCGCTGGAGAACGACACCGTCCGCCTCGACATCCCCGCAGTACGCGGCATCCTGCCCCGCGGCGGCACCATCCTCGGCTCCTCGCGCACCAACCCGCTCAAGCAGGAGAACGGCATCCGCCGGATCAAGGAGAACCTCGCCAAGCAGGAGGTCGAGGCGCTGATCACCATCGGCGGCGAGGACACGCTCGGGGTGGCCGCGCGGCTGTCGGACGAGTACGGCGTGCCGTGCGTGGGCGTCCCGAAGACGATCGACAACGACCTCTCGGCCACGGACTACACCTTCGGCTTCGACACGGCGGTCGGCATCGCGACGGAGGCCATCGACCGCCTCCACACCACCGCCGAGTCGCACATGCGCGTGCTGGTGGTGGAGGTGATGGGCCGGCACGCCGGCTGGATCGCCATCCACTCCGGCCTGGCCGGCGGCGCCAACGTCATCCTCATCCCCGAACAGCGCTTCGACGTCGACAAGGTGTGCGCCTGGGTGACGTCCCGCTTCAAGGCCTCGTACGCGCCGATCGTGGTCGTCGCGGAGGGGGCCATGCCGAAGGACGGCGAGATGGTCCTCAAGGACGGCTCGCTCGACTCCTTCGGTCACGTCCGGCTCTCCGGGGTCGGCGAATGGCTGGCCAAGGAGATCGAGCGCCGTACGGGCAAGGAGGCCCGTACGACGGTCCTGGGCCACGTCCAGCGCGGCGGCACCCCTTCGGCCTTCGACCGCTGGCTCGCCACCCGCTTTGGCCTCCACGCCATCGACGCCGTCCGCGACCGTGACTTCGGCAAGATGGTCGCCCTCCGCGGCACGGACATCATCCGCGTCCCCCTCGCCGACGCGACGGCCCGCCTCAAGACGGTCGACCCGAAGCTGTACGAGGAGGTCGGCGTCTTCTTCGGCTGACGGGCGCCCAATGGCTCGGGGGTTTCGGTGCGTTGGCGGGTGCGGGTGAGTGGGGGCTGATCGCGCAGTTCCCCGCGCCCCTGAAAGGGCCGAAGGCCCTTGAGGGGCGCGGGGAAC
>NZ_JBEOYO010000087.1:0-26342 GCF_040297125.1 Streptomyces sp. NPDC001868
ACTCCTCCGGATAAGGCTTGGGCACAGCGACATCCTTCCCACCTGCCCCACAGGGCAAGCCAGTTCAGATGTCACCCGATCGTGCGGCAGACCCAGCTTGGTAGCGGAAAGGCGGCATCTGGGAGGATGCTTGATCACTGCTGCCCTGAACAGGAGTGATGCTGCGGGTGTGGCTGATGGAGGGGATTTCGGTTGGGTGTCAGTGGGCTGGTACGCGCTGAACTGGGACGACACGATTGGGCTTCGTTGCGGTGCGGCTGCGGTGAGTCAGCGGAGCATGTGCCCTTGCTGTTCGAGGCGATCATCACTGCCGAGACACCCCGGGACATGATCGGATACACCCTCGCCAACCACGTTGAGCTCAACACGATCATCTTCGAGTGCACGGTGCCGGCCGTCAGCGTGATCCTGGCCGCGCTGGCAGGCGAGCTCTCGTCACTGGCCCGACGCGAGCTTCTGCAGACTCTGTCGTTCGTGGCCGCTGGATCAGGTGACGACAGTGAGCCGGTTCCGGGACGAACGAATCTGGGTGACGAATGCCGCGCCAGGGCTCAGGAGGGCTTCTGGCTGATCGTCCAGATCGGGCTCACGGGCAGGGCTGAGGACGCCGATACGGCAGCCGACATATGTGAGTACTTCGGCCTCGGTGATGAGAAGTCCTCCTTCTATCAAGCCCTGATTCGCAAGCGGGTCAGCGCCAAGGCCAGGCGTCAGCGACCACGCTGACGTCTGGGCAGGTCAAGCCCGCGTGAGGATCCGGGTCCGCAGGAAGGTGAACGAGGCTCGGCCGTACATTTGGCCTCTTGAGAGTTTTGACCTGTTGACGTGGCCTTCGACGACGCCTGAGCTCCACGGGAGGGTGAGGCCGGCGGTGACGGCGTCGAGGTCCTGGCGGAGGGAGCCGGCGAAGCCCTGCATCGGCTTCGGAGCGTCCTGCTCTGCCTGGCGGATCCACTCCACAGGCATGACCCAGGAGGTGATCTTGCGCGGACTGAGGATGTCGGCCAGGAGGTGGGCGGCGTCATCCTGCCCGTCCTGCCGTCGCAGCACCTTGAAGCTCCTGAATCTCATGGCGGACGCCACCGCGGGCTCGGGCCTCCGGATCATCTACCCGGTCGTCCGGGACGGCCAGTTCGAGCGGTGGGCTGCCGGATCCGTCCTCCCGCCGGTCGAGGGGCCGGCCGTCACCGGACTGCCGCGCATCCCGCGCGGTGTGGCCGCCCGCGCCTGAGCCGAGCCTCCGCTCGAAGACCGCCACGACCCGCCGGCTGCCCAGGAACTCCGGTTCGGCGTCACGGTCAGCCCGTCAGCACAGGCTGCGCGTCAGGCGTGCGGCTACGGTCCCGTACGCCACGCCCACCACCATGGAGACCAACAGGGCCAGCACCGGGGGGTGGTCCCTCAGGTAGGGGTAAACCTGGAAGTGCGTGAGGTAGATGTACAGCGAGCTGCCCGCCAGGACGGCCGCGAGTCGGTTGAGTGGGTCGAGGCTGGGCAGGGCCGGGATCCACAGCAGCAGGGTCAGGCCGCCCACGACGACGACGGTCCGCAGGGATTGTCCTTCGGGGAACAGCCCCTGCACAGTGACCAGCACCACGGCGGTCAGCAGCAGCCGCTGTGCCGTCGTACGGGCCCGCGCCGCCGCCCAGCCCAGTGCGAACAGGAAGAACACCACGGTGGGACTCAGGTGGTAGCGGATGTGCGCCAGGTCCCAGGGGTCGTAGCGCCCGACCGTCCCCAGGCCCACCAGCGCCAGGGCGAAGCCGAACGGGCTGCGCCGCTCCACACGGTCGAGCAACGGGATCGCCAGCAGCGCCGCCAGCCCGGTCAGGAAGTAGACGAGAGCCTCGACGAACCAGTACCGCCACTCCGGGTTCGATCCGTCCTGTTCGAAGAGACTGTTGGCCAGCACGACGTTGGCCAGGTCGTATTCGCCTGTCAGCAGCAGCGCGAAGGTGATCCACACCATGCTCGGCACGGCGATGCGCGCGATGCTGCGCCACAGCCGGCGCAGCCGCTCCGGGCGTTCGTGGGCGGTGAGGTGGAAGCGGGCGAAGTTGAAGCCCGCGACGGCGAGCAGTACATGGGCGCCGCCCTGGACGGTGAACACGGGGATGTGCGAGCCCACGATCAGCACGATGCCGATCGCGCGCAGGGCGATTCCGGTGTCCAGGGTGCGCCGCGGCCCACGCCTTGGGCCCGTGTTCCGCGCGGCGTCGGGGCCGTGCAGGTCCCGGATCGGTGTCGTGTGCCAGTCGGCGGGCAGCACGCCCATCGCCTGCTCCAGCCGGAGGGACATCTCGACGTAGGAGAGCGAGTCGCCGCCCAGGCCTACGAAAGTGCTGTCCTCGGTGACATCGCTCCGGTCGAGTATCTCGGCGTAGAGGGAACAGAGGTCGTCGGTGGTGGCGCCCCGCACGGGCGGCGGTGCTTCCGACTCGTATACCAGCCGTCGTACGGCCTCGTAGTCCGGCTTGCCCGTTGCGAGCCGCGGGAGCTCGGGCACCGTCCGCGCGTGTATCGCGCGGGGCGGCAGGCCACAACTGTCCGCCACCAGACGCCGGATGCGTGCCGCGTCGACACCGGCGGTGAGGATCGCGACCACGGCCAGTGCGTCGTCGTCTCCCGTGCAGAACGCCCGTATGCCGTGCCCTTCCAGGATGGCCTCGACGCGCTGCGCGTCTATGCGCAGACCCAGGATCTTGGTGAACCGGCTGCGGCGTCCCACGATCTCGTACAGCCCGTCGGGGGCGCGCCGGGCGATGTCTCCGGTGTGCAGTTCCTCGACCGTGCGTCCCAGGGCGAGGTCCGTCGGGCTCTCGGCGTAGCCGAGCATGACGTTCGGGCCGGAGTAGACCAGTTCGCCGGTGTCGGGCTCGTCGATGCCGTCCACCGGCCGGATGTGGAAGGAGCCGCCGGGGATCGGCAGTCCCACGGCTTGCGGGCGCTCGGCCGCGCGGGCCGGAGGCAGATACGCCATGCGGGCCGTCGCCTCGGTCTGCCCGTACATCACGAACAGCTCCCAGCCCGCACGGCGACCCGACTCGGCGTAGCGGGCGACCCGTTCGGGCGCCAAGCGCCCACCGGCCTGGGTGATGTACCGCAGGTGAGGCAGTCGCATGCGCTCGAAGCCGATCCGGTCGAGCAGGTCGAAGGTGTACGGCACGCCGGCGAGTGAGGTGCCGCGAGCCGTGCGGAACTCCTCCCAGAAGTCGGCATCGGCGACGGACCGTTCGGTGAGGATCACCCCGGCGCCGCGCAGGAGGTGGCTGTGGATGACGGACAGGCCGTAGCAGTAGTGCATGGGCAGTGTCGTGGCCGCGCGGTCACTGCCGCGGATGCCGAGATACGTGGCGATGGACTCGGCGTTGGCCTGGAGGTTCTCGGCGGAGAGCTGGACCAGTTTCGGCGAGCCGGTCGAACCGGAGGTGCTGAGCAGCAGCGCCAGATCCGGGTGGAGGGTGTGTGCGCTCGCGGTCCGCCGTTCGTCGAGCGCCCAGGTTCCGTGGCCGTCCGGTCGCGCGATCACGTCCGGGTCGTATGCGGCGGTCAGGGTGTCGATGGTGCCGGTGCTGTCGCCGGGCACGAGGAGGACGGGGTGGCCTGCGGCCAGGGCCGCGAGGTGGAGGACGAGGGCGTCGACGCGGTTCGCCCCGGTCAGCAGGACCAGGCGGCGTGCGGTGCCGAGGCGTTCGGCGGTGGTGGCGACCTGTTCGGCGAGCGTCCGGTAGCTGACCTCGCCCGATGGCGTGATCAGTGCGGTGCGGTCGCCGTACGAGGCGAGGTTCCGTGCGAACGGGACACCACGCGGCCGCAGAGGCGGCAGTGACGGAAAGCGCATCGAGGTGCGGGGCCTCGGGCGGGTGAACTGGGCCGACGGAGGTCCGAGAGGGTCTATCACGGGCGCGCGACCTTTCTGCGGCAGCGTCCGCAATTAGCACAGGTCCCTTGACTGTTAGGCAAGCTTTACCTTATTCATAGCATGTTCACAGTTGGCTCGAAAGCATCGCTTCGCCGCCCGCCGACCGACGACGCGACCCGCGGCGTCACGGCGAGCCCCGCAGGAAGGCACACCACATGCGACGCCCCCTGGCCGGCCGGATCACCGCGCTCCTCGCGGCCGGTCTACTCCTCCCCGCCCTCGCCGCCTGCGGCTCCGACAACGACAAGGGCGGCTCGGCGGACGGCGGCGACACCGGCCTCGTCATCTACTCCGGGCGCAACGAGAAGCTGGTCAAGCCGATCCTCGACAAGCTGGAGAAGGCCGTCGGCAGCGAGGTCGAGGTGCGCTACGGCGACAGCGCCGAACTGGCCGCGCAGATCCTGGAGGAGGGCGACCGCACCAAGGCCGGGCTGTTCTTCTCGCAGGACGCGGGCGCGCTCGGCGCCCTTTCCAAGGAGGGCATGCTGGCGAAGTTGCCGCAGTCCAGCCTCGATGAGGTGGACCCGGCCTACCGCGGCAACTCCGGCGACTGGGTGGGGCTGTCGGGCCGCGTGCGCGTCATCGCGTACAACCCGGACAAGATCGACGAGTCCGACGTCCCGGACAGCGTGCACGACGTGGTGAAGCCCGAATGGAAGGGCAAGGTCGGCTTCGCCCCCACCAACGCCTCCTTCCAGGCGTTCGTCACCGGCATGCGCGTCCTGGAGGGCGACGACGCCACACGCGAGTGGCTCGAGGGCCTGAAGGCCAACGGCAAGACCTACGCCCACAACCTCGCCACGCTCGACGCCATCGAGGCCGGCGAGGTCGAAATCGGCCTGGTCAACCACTACTACTGGTACGAGCGGGTCGCGGAGAAGGGCGAGGAGAACGTCGACGCCGAGCTCCACTTCCTGCCCGGCAAGGACCCCGGCGCGCTGATCAACGCGGCCGGCGTCGGCATCCTCAAGGACAGCGGCCAGACCGAGACCGCCCAGAAGGCCGTCGACTACCTGCTGTCCAAGGAGGCACAGACCTACTTCGCCGACACGACGAAGGAGTACCCGCTGGCCGCGGGCGTCACCAGCACCGTCGAGGGCCTGCCGCCGTTCGACTCCCTCCAGTCCCCCGAGATCGACCTCGGCAAACTGGAGTCGCTCCAGGAGACATTGGCCATGCTCCAGGACGTCGGGCTGGTCTGACGATCGTGAGCCCCACGGAAACCGCGAGCACGGCGGAGTCCGCGGAGCGCCCGGCCGGGGCACCCGCTCCGGCCGGGCGCCGGCGCGTGCGTACGACCCCGCGCGGGTTCGGCGCCGGTTCCGGCCGCAGACCTCCGCTGATCCTGCTCGTCCCCGCCTGCGTCGCCGCCCTGTTCGCCCTGCTGCCGCTCGGCTACCTCGCCGTCCGCGCCCTCGAACGCGGGCCCGACTACGCGTGGGACGTCGTCGCCGACGAACGCACCCTCCAACTCCTCGGCCGCAGCCTCGCCCTGACGACGGTCGTCGTGGCGGCCTGCCTGGTGCTCGGCATCTCACTGGCCTGGCTCACCGTGCGCACCGCCCTGCCAGGAGCCCACGCCTGGTCGGTGCTGGCCACCCTGCCGCTCGCCGTGCCCAGTTATGTCGCCGCCTTCGCCTGGCTGGCCGCCGTGCCCCGCACCACCGGATTCACGGGGGCCGCGCTCGCGCTGACCCTGGTGAGCTTTCCGTACGTCCACCTGCCCGTCGCCGCGGCGCTGCGCGGCATCGACCCGGCACAGGAGGAGGCCGCCCGCTCCCTCGGCAACGGCCCCCTGCGCACCTTCCTCCGGGTCACCCTCCCCCAGCTCCGCCCGGCCGCCGCGGGCGGGGCGCTGCTCGTCGCGCTGTACGTGCTCTCCGACTTCGGCGCCGTCTCCCTGATGCGGTACGACACCTTCACCCGCGCCATCCACACCTCCTACCGCGCCTCCTTCGACCGCACCCCGGCCGCCGCGCTCAGCGTCGTGCTGGTGGTGATGACGGTGGCGCTGGTCGCCGCCGAGGCCCGCACCCGGGGCCGCGCGGGACACGCGAGGACCGGCGGCGGGACGGCACGCCCCGCTGTCCCGGCGCCGCTCGGACGCTGGCGGATCCCCGCCCTCGCCTGGTGCGGCGCGGTGACGGCCGTCGCGGTCGCCTTCCCGCTGGGCACCCTCGGCTACTGGCTGGCCGTCGGCACCTCCGCGACCTGGGACCTCGGCGCCCTGGCCGAGACCGCGTGGGCCACGCTGGGTGTCGCCGCGGCCGGAGCCGCCCTCACCACCCTGCTGGCCCTGCCCGTCGGGGTGATCGCCGCACGGCACCGTGGGCGTGGCGCCTCGCTGCTGGAGCAGGCCGCCTACGCGGGGCACGCGCTGCCCGGCATCACGGTCGCGCTCTCCCTGGTCTTCTTCGCGGTCCGCTACGCCTATCCCCTCTACCAGCAACTCCCGCTGCTGGTCTGCGCGTACGCCGTCCTCTTCCTGCCGGTCGCGGTGGCCGCCACCCGGGCCGCCGTCCTGCAGGCGCCGCCCGTGCTGGAGGACGTGGCCCGCTCGCTCGGCCGGTCACCCCTGCGCGTGCTGCGCGAGGTGACGGTGCCGCTGGCCGCACCGGGGGTGGCGGCCGGTGCCGCCCTGACCTTCGTGGTCTGCATGAAGGAACTGCCCGCCACGCTGCTGCTGCGCCCCACCGGCATGGACACCCTCGCCACCCGGCTGTGGACCGAGACCGGAGCCGGTTCCTTCGCGGCCGCCGCACCCTACGCCGCAGCCCTCATCCTGCTCGCCGCCGTCCCCTCCTACCTCCTGGGCAGGCACCGCACATGAACGACCTCCACATCGAGCGACTCGCCAAGTCCTACGGCCCCCAGGCCCCCGTCCTCCAGGGGCTGGACCTCTCGGTGCCGGGCGGCTCGCTGGCCGCCGTGCTCGGGCCGTCCGGCTGCGGCAAGACCACCCTGCTGCGCATCGTCGCCGGGTTCCTGCGCGCCGACGCGGGCACGGTCACCGTCGGCGGACGCACCCTGGCCGGCCCCGGTGTCCATCTACCGCCGGAGCGGCGCCGCATCGGCATCGTCCCGCAGGAAGGGGCACTCTTTCCCCATGTGAGCGTGGCGCGCAATGTGGCCTTCGGCCTGACCGGTCTCGACCGCGGTGAGCGGCGACGGCGTACGGAGGAGATGCTGGACCTGGTCGGGCTCGCCGGCTACGGCGACCGGATGCCGCACGAGCTGTCCGGCGGACAACAACAGCGCATCGCCCTGGCCAGGGCGCTCGCTCCCCGCCCCGCGCTCGTCCTGCTCGACGAGCCGTTCAACGCCCTCGACAGCGCGCTGCGCACCGGGGTGCGGGCGGATGTGCGCGCCGCCCTGCGGGCGACCGGAGCCACCGCGCTGCTCGTCACCCACGACCAGCAGGAGGCCCTGTCCACCGCCGACCTCGTGGCCGTCGTACGGCAGGGCCGGATCGTCCAGTGCGACACCCCGCAGGACCTCTACCGGCACCCCGCCGATCCCTGGGTCGCCGGTTTCGTAGGCGACGCCGTACTCCTCCAGGGCACGGTCGCCGACAGCGGGTCCACGGCCCACACACCGCTGGGCCCAGTGGTGTTGGCCTCACCACCGGACGGGCTGCACACCGGCACGGTCGTACTGCGCCCCGAGCAACTGCGACTGACCGACTCGGACACCGCGGCCGCAAGAGGCACAGTGACCGACGTGTGTTTCTACGGCCACGACGCCAAGGTGACCATCGCCGTCCACGGCATCGACGACACGGTGGACATCCGTGTCGCGGGCCCACTGCCGGTCGGCCCCGGCCAGGAGACCGGCATCCGCGTGACGGGCGAGGCCACGCTCCACCCGTAGGCGTGTCACTTGCCGACGGGCCGGAGAGCCCCAGGCGCGACCCGGGGTGAACCCTCTAGGGATTTGTGTGCGTCGTGCCCTGCCTGCGGGCGGGCCATGCCGGGGGGCGAGCCCGAGGATGATGACCCAGCCGAGGCCCAGAGGACTCCGAGCACTCCCACAAGCAGGCCCGGGGTCGCCGTGCCAGACCAACCGGCGCAGCTCCCGTCGGGTGGCGGGGTCGACCAGCGCGAACCGCAGCCGGGCCACCGGGGGCTCCGGCGGGCGAGCAGCGCGCGTTCGTGTCCGGCCAGGGCGTGCAGGGCGCGCGGTACGGCGGGTGCCATGAGCAGCCCCACCCCGACCAGGCTCGTCACGGCGGTGAGGGCCGTCCAGAGCAGCACCAGCACGGCGAGCAGGGCGTGTTGAGCCCGGACGTCAGCTCTCCGGTCGCGGTGCGGGCGGCACTCAGGGTACGTGCGACGGTGTCCGTGACACCCGTGCCCCGGTCGGCGGCAGCGGTGACTGTGCCCGCCGTGCTGACGGTGCCGGCGTGCTGCCGGACGCTGACAGCGCGGTCCTCGTGCTGTGCCGTCCAGCCTCCCTCGGTCGCGGACGGCCTTGTGCCGCCCGCCGGTTCGCGGAGGACGTCGGGGACCGGAAGTACAGCCTGCTGTACCTGGAGCGGGCAGGCTGCGGGATCGGCCGCGAGGGGCGCTGATCCATAGCGTCGGTGACGACAGCAGACGAGTGCGGAAACGCACGAGCCACAGGAGAGACTCCATGGCGAACACGACCACCCGCACCGACAGCCTCACCCGAGGGGAGATCGCCCGTACGCTGCTCTGCTCCGTGGTGGTGATCAGCGCGGTCAGCAGCACGGCGGCCTCCCTCGGCGGCGCCGACACCAGGGTCCATCTCCTGTGCGGCATCGTCACGGTGCTCTGCGGCGGAGCTCTCGCCGTGCGCGGTCTGCGAGGCCGTCGATGACCGCCGCCATCGCGCTGACCCAGGTCAGCAAGGAGTACGCGGCAGGTGTACGCGCCCTCGACGACGTGTCGCTGACCGTGGAACGCGGTGCGTTCGTCGCCGTGATGGGCCCTTCGGGCTCCGGCAAGAGCACACTGATGCACTGCGCCGCCGGGCTGGACTCCCCGACGTCCGGGAGCATCCGCATCGACGGCCACGAGATCGGCGGGCTGAACGAGACCCGCCGGACCGAACTGCGCCGGGAACGCGTCGGGTTCGTGTTCCAGGCGTACAACCTCATCCCCTCGCTCAGTGTCGAGGACAACATCACCCTGCCGCTGCGCCTCGCGGGACGCTCCCCGGACCACGACTGGCTGCGCACGCTGGTGGGACGGGTCGGTCTCGCCGACCGGCTGAGCCACCGGCCCGCCGAGCTCTCCGGCGGCCAGCAGCAACGCGCCGCCGTCGTACGGGCGTTGGTGGCCAGACCGGCCGTCGTGTTCGCCGACGAGCCGACGGGCGCGCTGGACCTGCGCAGCGCCCACGAGGTGCTGGACCTGCTGAGGGATCTGGTGGACGAGCTGCACCAGACGGTCGTGATGGTCACCCACGATCCGGCCGCCGCGGCCCGCGCACACCGGGTGCTGGTGATGGCCGACGGCCGCGTGGTCGAGTCCCTGGAGGCCCCCACCGCCGCTCAACTGGCCGACCGCCTCGTCGCGTTGGGAAAGGTGTGAGCCGTGTTCCGTCTCGCGCTACACATGGCCGCCCACCGGATCACCGCCCTGATCGCTGTGGCGTGCGCGGTCCTCGGCGGCGCCGCTCTGATCACCGGCACCGGCGTCCTGGCCGAGTCCGGTGTCCGCTCCCACCTGCCGCCCGGCCGCCTCGCGGGCGCGGACGTCGTGGTCGCGGCCGACCAGGAGTTCCGTCCGGCCGGGGACCTGCCGATCGCCCTTCCGGAGCGCCGTAGGGTCCCGGCCGCACTGGTCGCCGACCTGTCCGGGCTGCCGGGGGTGGAGGCGACGGTCGGTGACATCGGCTTCCCCGCCGCGCTCGTCGACGCCCGCGGCCGGGTCGTACCGACGAAGGACCCCGCGTCGGCGGGTCACGGCTGGTCGTCCACCGAGCTCCTCGAGGACCGGGCGGTGGACGGTGACGCGCCGGCCGGTTCCGGTGAGGTCGCCGTGGACAGCGCGACCGCCGCCGCCGCGGGGGTCGAGGCGGGCGACCGGGTACGGGTCGTCGCGAACGGCCGTCCCGCCGCCGGCTACCGCGTCTCGGCGGTGGTCGACGCGCCGGGCGCCGGTGTGCTGTTCGCCGACCGGACGGCCGTACGGCTGTCGGGCCGCGAGGACGGAGCGCTCGCCCGGACCGTCGACCTGATCGGCCTGCGCACCGCGCCCGGGGCCGAGGAGCGGGTCGCCGCCGACGTCCGTACGAAGCTCAAGGGCACCGGGCTGCAGACGGTCACCGGCGCGGACCGCGGGGACCTCGTGTCGCCCGGCGCGGGTGCGAGCCGCTCCCTGCTCATCCTGCTCGCCGGGTCCCTCTCCGGGATCATCGTGCTGATCACCGGGTTCGTCATGGCGAGCGCGCTGGCCGTGTCGCTCGGCGGGC
The DNA here is from genome assembly GCF_040297125.1 of Streptomyces sp. NPDC001868. Lineage (NCBI taxonomy): Bacteria > Bacillati > Actinomycetota > Actinomycetes > Kitasatosporales > Streptomycetaceae > Streptomyces > Streptomyces sp. NPDC001868. The sequence continues at coordinate 10,361 of NZ_JBEOYO010000087.1, forward strand.
AGCGCCGCGACCTGGCGCTGATGCGGGCCGTCGGCGCGACCCCCCGGCAGATACGGCGGCTTGCCGCGTCCCAGGCCACCATCATCGCGGCCTGCGCGCTCGTGCCCGGAGTGGCGGTGGGCTACCTCCTGGCCGGACAGTTCCGCGGCCTGCTGGCGGACCGGGGCGTCATCCCTGCCGAACTCCCCCTCACCTTCAGCCCGTTGCCCGCGGTCGCGACGACCCTCCTGACGGCCCTCGCCGTACAGCTCTCGGCGCGGGGCGCGGCGTGGCGCACCTCCCGCATGCCGGCGACGGAGGCGGTCGCCGAGTCGCGCAGCGAACCCCGCGACCCGTCCAGGATCCGTACGCGCTCCGGTCTGGTGGTCATCCTCGGCGCGACCGCCCTGTCGGTCCTCCCGCTCTTCTCCCGCACCGTCCTCGGTGCCGCCGCCACCTCCATCGCGGGCATCTTCGGCGCGATCGGTCTGGCGCTGGCCGGGCCGGCCCTCGTCCGGGGCGTCGGCGGCGCCGCGAGCCGGCGCACCCGGTCCGGCGCCTCCGCGCCGACCTGGCTGGCGATGTCCAACCTCCGTGCATACGCCCTGCGCAACGCGGGGATCGTCAGCACCCTGGCCATGGCGGTCGTGTTCGTGCTGACGTACACCTTCGCCCAGACCACCGTGATGGCCGCCACCACCCAGGACACCCGCACCGGCACCCTCGCCCAGCAGCGGCTGAGCGCGCCGGGCCTGGGCGGACTGCCCGAGGGCACCCTGGCCGCCGTACGGAAGACGCCCGGGGTCCGGGCGGCGGCCCCGGTCGGCACCACGACGGTGATCTGGTCCTACCGGATGCTCGACGACACGGTGTCCGAGGCGGCCTCCGCGACGATCCTCCCCCCGGACGCCGAGGGCGTCCTCGACCTCGACGTACGGGACGGCGACATCGGCCGTCTCTCCGGCGCCACCGTCGCCGTCAGCGGCGACGTCGCCCGCTCGCGCTCGGCGGGCGTGGGCCGGCGGGTGCACCTGGTCCTCGGCGACGGCGCACAGGTCGACGCCAAGGTCGTCGCCGTCTACGACCGCGGCCTCGGTTTCGGCTCGGTCGTCCTCTCCCGCGACCTGGCGGCCGGACACACCACGACGGAGCTCGACCAGTCCGTCCTCGTCCGCACCGACGGCACGGCCGCGGCCACGGAGAGCCTCGCCGCCCTGGCCGCGTCCCGCCCCGGCCTGACCCTGGAGAAGGCGGACCCGACCGCGACCGGCGGCCTGGAGGACGCCCCGCCCGAGGTGTGGATCAACCTGGCCATCATCGTGGTGCTGCTCGTCTACCTCCTGCTGAGCATCGCCAACAAGCTGGTCGCCGCGACAGCCCAGCGCCGGGTCGAGATGGCAGCCCTGCGCCTCAACGGCACGACCCCTCGTCAGATCCGCGCGATGATGCGCCGTGAGGCTGCGGTCACCGCCGCCACCGCCCTCACCACGGCCCTACTGCTGTCCGCGATCCCCCTCGCCCTGCTGGGCCAGGCCTTCCTCGGCCGCCCCTGGCCCGCGGGCCCGGTGTGGCTGCTCCCCGCCCTGGTGGTCACGGTCACCGTCACGGCGTTCCTCACCATCGAACTGCCCACCCGCCAGGCCCTGCGCACCTCACCCGCCGACGCGGTCCGCGCATCGTGATCCGGCACCCGAGCCGCCGTCCCGTGACCGGTCGGCAGCGTAGGGGGCCCGGACAGGGGGGATCGTCATCTCCGAGGGGGGGCGGCGGTCGGCGGAGAACCGCGAACGGTGTACGGCACCACCCATGGAACGCGTCGACCATCGCCGCGTTCCCGGCATGGTGGCCCCGACCACGGCGTACACCGCCGCCGAGGCCCACATGCCCTCTGCCGCCCAGCAGTTCGCAGCCCTCGCCGAACCGACCGCAAGCCGCCTTGTCCGCGGGCTGCGGGCGGGGAGCTGTCGCCGGGACAGTGCGTGCTGTACGCGGGCGTTGCCGGGCCCTGCGCTAGAAGGTCAGGTTCCAGGCGTCGATCTTGCCTGTGTCGGAGGCGGCGTTGTCGTTGACGCGCAGCTTCCAGGTGCCGTTCGCGACCTCCGAGGAGGCGTTCACGGTGTAGGTCTGGGCGATGTTGTCGGCGCTGCCGCCGGCGCGGTTGTGCAGCGTGTAGACGGTGCCGTCCGGCGCCACCAGGTCGACCTTCAGGTCACCGATGTAGGTGTGCTTGATGTCCACACCCACCTTGAGGGTGGTCGGGGCGTTGCCGGTCACGCCGGTGACGGCGATCGTGCTCTCCACGGTCGCGTTGTCGTTGACGGCGACGTCCGCGAGGTTCTCGAAGTACTTGCCGGGCGGCGGGGTGGCCCCGACGGCCTTGAGGGCGTCGACCTGTCCCTCGCCGAAGAACGCGTTGTTGGCCGTCGTGCCCGTGCAGCGGCTGTCCGAGGGGCAGGCGATGTCGTTGGCCTGGGCGGCCAGCTTGGCGCGGATCTGCGCCGGGGTGATGCCCGGGTCGGCGCCGGCGATGAGCGCCGCCACGCCGGCCACGTGCGGGGTGGCCATCGAGGTGCCGCTCTTGCTGCCGTAGCCGCCGCCGGGGACGGTGGAGTACACGTTGCTGCCCGGTGCCGCGATGTCGATGACGCCCTGCCCGTAGTTGGAGAACGAGGCCTTGGTGACGCCCGTGCCGTTGGCCGCGACCGTGACCACGCCCGGCAGTTCGGTCGGGATGTCGAGGCAGGCGTTGGTGATGGTGCGGGTGACCGGCGTCGAGTCGTTCGGGCTCGCGGAGTCGGTCGTCTTGTGGGCGAGGTCGTAGTTCTCGTTGCCCGCGGCGGCGATCTGGAGGGAGCCCTTGCCCTCGGCGTACTCCTGGGCGCGCTTGACGCCCTCGATGATGGCGGCCTGGTCGATGTTGTCCGGGCAGTTGAACTGCCAGGGGTCCGTGTAATAGCTGTTGTTGGTGACCTTGAAGCCGTGGTCACCGGCCCAGACGAAGCCGCAGATGGTGTTCTCGGCGAAGAAGAGGGAGGTGCCCGGCTCGGCGACCCGGACCGCGGCGATCTTCACCCCGGGTGCCACGCCGACGACGCCCTTGCCGTTCTTGGCCGCGGCGATGGTGCCCGCTACGTGGGTGCCGTGCGTGTCGACGTCCCGCCAGGCGCCGGCACGGGTGTCGGGCTTGCCGTAGGCGCAGGAGACCGAGTCGGCCGCGTTGAAGTTGGGCGCCAGGTCCTGGTGCTGGTCGTCCACACCGGTGTCCAGGACGCCGACCGTGACGGAGGCGGAGCCCGGGTTCACGGCCCAGGCCTGGTCGGCCTTGATCTGGCTCATGTCGGCGCGGACCGGTTCTCCGGCCGGGGTCGAGGCCTGAGCCGGATTGGCCGGGAGCGCCGGGTTGTAGGCGTCGGCCGGGACGTCCGAGGTACGCGTGGCGCCGACCTGCTGCACGCCGGCTACGCCGCGCATGGTGGCGGCGAATCCGCTGGACGCCGAGTGGGCGACGATCACGCCGATGGCGTCGAAGTTCGAGAAGACGGTGCCGCCGTTGGCCGCGATCGCGGAGCGGACCGCCGAACTGTCACCGGGGGCGGTGATCACGAGGTAGGCACGCGTGCCGGCCACCCAGGCCGCACTCTGGGAAGCCTGCACGGCGGCCGGAGCGTGGGCCTTGGCGGCCGGCGTGGTGGAGGGGGCGACGGGGAGTGTGCCCGCGAGGGCGCCCGGGGTGCCGAACGCGAGGGCGGCGCCGAGCGCGGCCGCCAGCACCAGCGTGCGTCTGGACCGGCTGGATATGTGGGGTATCAATGCGTCCTCCGGAGACGGCCCGGCCGTGCTGAGGGCACCGGCCGGGCCGTACGAAACGAGTGGTGGATGCAAGATGTCAGACGGGTCCTCCTGTACGGAAGTACCTTTCTGTGCCGCGAAGTTATAGGCGCATGGCTGAAAAGCCCCGCTGGGGGTGCCGGCGCAGTACCGGATGGCCACCACCGAGCAGATGCACCGGGTGATCGCTCCCTCTGTGCCTATCGAGCAGACCCGGCGGCGGCTGGCCCAACTGCGCGTTGAGGGGCTGGTCGACCGCATCACCCTGCCGTAGGCCGGACGGACCCGGGTGTGGTTCCCCACGGCGCACGGCGTGCAACTCGCCTCCGAGCAGCCCGAGATGCGCGGGCGGCGGCTCTCCAGGACCGTGTCCGATCCGACGGCCGTGCGGCTGAAGGCCGGCCACAGCCTCTCCCGCGGGGAGGTCTACATGTGCCTGTCCTTTGTTCACGGTGACGGTGACGGGGATGCGGCAGGGTGATCCTCGATCCAGGACAGGCCTCCTGAACCGCGAGCAGGAGCTCGTCGCGGCCTGATTGACGGTATCGGTTCCAATCTTTCGACCGTACCGGCGGCACCGCCGGGTTCGGCGAGATCCGTCGCGGACGGTGGGCCGCCTCGACATCAGACCGTACGACACGGGAACCGGGCAGCCCGGTGTACGACCGCACTGCCTGGACGTGCGCCAGGAGTTCAGCGCACAGCCCCCGGCGAGGTGTTGCGGTGCGCTGACCCGCCCGCCGCCGTGGTCGGGCCGGTGGTCGGGTACGTACGCGCACTCGGTCTGCCGACGGGCGGGCCGGGTGGCGATCCGTGAACTGGCGCGCGACGACGAGGGGGTGGCGCAGGTGGTCACCGACTTGCTGCGCCGGCCGGAGATCGCGTTCAAGGCCATGCGCGATGCCGAGGCCCAAAAGAACGTGAATGAGGCCCAGTTCGAGCAGGCCGGTCTCCATACGCCCGCTCACTGCGGCCCGCCTCTCACCACGGCGATCGCGGCAACCGGCATCGTCGTGGCCCTCGCCGTCGCCGCCCGGGGTCAGGACACCGGCGCTCCCCCGCCCCGGACACCCCACGGAGCCACCGGGCGGGATCCGCCGGACCTCTCCTATCCGAACGCCGAAGGGGTGCGCGACGCCCGGCCCGCGCCCATGTCCACCGACCCGCGCGCGGGAGGCGCGCGGCAATCGCCGCCGTAGGTGCGTAGGGTGGCGCGGATGCGAATAGCTGTGTCCTCCAGTCGGCGTACCGGTTACCGAAGTTGGCCGGGGCGGATCCTGATCTCGGCGCTGGCGCTGTTGTTCCTCTTCTCCGTCTATGAGGACGTGCGGGCACGGATCGTCTTCGACCCGGCCTTCGACAAGGAGGCCTTCGTCGGGGACTGGGTGCCGGTCTGCTCGGGAGCCCTGGCAGGAGCGATGGCCGTGCTGGCCGCGGTGCGCGGGTCCCGTTGGGTCCCGCGGGCCGCACTGGTGGCCTGCGCCGGCACCTTCGTGGCCACGGTGGCCTACCACCTGCTGCCGGTGAACATGGTGACCAGCGAGAGCAGCGGCAGCGAACTCATGGGCCTGCTGGTCCTCCTCGCCGTGGCGGTGCGCCGCTGCACGCCCCGGTGGGCCCCGGTGTTCGTGGCAGCCCTGGGCATCAGCGTGCTCTCCGTCCCTCTGCTGCGGGACTCGGATCCCGGCGACTTCTCCGAAAGCACCGTGCTGGAACTGGCCCTGGCCTTCGTCTGCGGCCTGGTGCTGCGCCTCTACGACGTCCAACAGGAACGCACCGGACAACTGGTCCGGCAGGAGGAGCGGCTCGCGCTCGCCCGCGACCTGCACGACACCGTGGCTCATCAGGTGACCGCGATCGTGGTGCAGGTGCAGGCCGTGCGCCATGTCACCGGCCGGGGCACCCCCGACCCGCGCATGCTGAACGAGATGCTGGAGGCCGTCGAGCACGCGGGTGGCGAGGCGCTGACGTCGATGCGGCGTCTGGTCGGTTCGATGCGCGGTGACGAGACCCCGCGGTATCCGGAGAACCTCGGCGAGGTGTTGACCCGCATCGTGGACGAGGCACGGGCGACGGGACTGCCGATCCGGCTGGACCTCGGACAGGAGCTGCCCAAGGACATCCCAGCGGAGGTGACCGGCGGGCTGAGTCGCGTCCTGCAGGAAGCCCTGACCAACGCCCAGCGCCATGCGCGCGGAGCGCGGTCGGTGGATGTGTCCGCCCGGGTCGCGGCACGCCACGCCGAACTGGTCGTCGAGGACGACGGACAAGGCTCTCCGCCCGGACACCGCGGCAGCCTCGGACGGCTCGGCGGCGGCTTCGGCATCATGGGCATGCGGGAGCGGATCGAGCTGCTCGGCGGCGCCTTCGAGGCCGGGCACCGACCCGAAGGCGGGTGGCGTGTCCACGCCTCCGTACCGCTGCACCCCGACGAGGCTTCACGGAACGCCCGTTCACGCGTGCGGCCCGCCGTACGATCCGGGTCGCGGCTACGGGAGGGCAAGACGGCATGACCATACGCATCCTGGTCGCGGACGATCAGTATCTGGTGCGGGCCGGGTTCCGCCTGGTGCTGTCGGCCGAGCCCGACATGGAGGTGGTGGCCGAGGCCGCCGACGGCGCCTCGACCCTGTCGCTGGCCCGCGAACTGAGGCCGGACGTGTGTCTCGTGGACATCCGGATGCCTCCGCCCGACGGTCTGGAGGTCACCCGCCGACTGGCAGACGGCGGTCGTCCGGGAGCTCCGAAGGTGGTCGTGGTCACCACCTTCGACCTCGACGAGTATGTGTATACGGCGCTGTCGAACGGAGCGTCGGGCTTCCTCCTCAAGGACGCCGGTCCGGCGCTGCTGACCGAGGCCGTCCGGGCGGCCGTCCGCGGGGACGCCATGGTCGCCCCGCAGATCACCCTCCGTCTGTTGCAGCACTTCACCAAGGCGCGGCGACGCGGCGCGGCCGAGCCGGCCGAACCGCTGACCGACCGCGAGGAGGAGGTCGTCCAGGGCATCGCCCGCGGACTGACCAACCCGGAGATCGCCGCCGAGCTGTACATCGCGCCCAGCACCGTCAAGACGCATCTGGGGTCGGTCCAGGCGAAGCTGGGCCTGCGCAACAGGGTCGAGGTCGCGGCCTGGGCCTTCCGCTCGGGGCGTGCCGAATAGCGGTCGCGCCGTAAGAGCCGTAAGAGCCGTAAGAGCCGTAAAACGGTCCGGCCGGAACAGTGGTCCGGCGGTCATCGCGGGCGGGCCGGATTCGCGGTCCCGCGGCGATCTCCCCCGATCGGGGGATGCGGTGCCGGATGTTCGGGGGATCCGCCGGCGGGTGGCTGGGCGGGAGGCTCATGGAGGTCGCCATCAGCGGCGACACCCTCTGCCACGAGGGGCAATCCATCGAGCTTCCACCGAGGACCGGCATGCACGCATACCTGCCCCCTTCCGCCCCGGAGAGATACGCGGCCCACGCCACCGACCTGACGAAGGTGTACGGCACGGGGGACACCCGTGTGGTGGCCCTCGACGCGGTCACGGTCGGCTTCGTCCGGAGCCAGTTCACCGCGATCATGGGTCCCTCCGGATCGGGGAAGTCCACCCTGATGCACTGCATGGCCGGTCTCGACTCGCTGTCCTTCGGGTCGGTCCGCCTCGGCGACACGGAGATCGGCTCCCTGAACGACCGTCAGCTCACCCGCCTGCGCCGCGACCGCATCGGCTTCGTCTTCCAGGCGTTCAACCTGCTGCCCACCCTGAGCGCCCTGGAGAACATCACCCTCCCCATGGACATCGCGGGCCGCAAGCCGGAACGGGCCTGGCTGGAGAGCATCGTCCAGATCGTCGGCCTGGCCGACCGGCTCGACCACCGGCCCGGCCAGCTCTCCGGCGGCCAGCAGCAGCGCGTCGCCGTCGCCCGCGCGCTGGCCGGACGGCCCGACATCGTCTTCGCCGACGAGCCCACCGGCAACCTGGACTCCCGCAGCGGGGCCGAGATCCTCGAGTTCCTGCGCGGCTCCACGAGCGCGCTGGACCAGACCGTCGTCATGGTCACCCACGACCCCGTCGCCGCCTCCTACGCGGACCGCGTCGTCTTCCTCGCCGACGGGCGCATCGTCGACGAACTCCACGCGCCCACCGCCGAGGCCGTCCTGGAACACATGGGACGCCTGACACCCGCGCACCAGGTCTGACGTCCGCGCCACGCCCGACGTCCGCGCCACGCCCGACGTCCGCTCACCGCGCCTGACGCGCGTACGCCCCGCGTGACGCGCGTACGCCCCGCGCACGACGCCCGCGACCCCGCTCCCCGAGCACCCCTCACCCGGCACCCCCGGAAGGCCGCCCGTGTTCCGCACCGCTCTGCGCAACGTCCTCGCGCACAAAGCCCGCCTGCTGATGACCATGCTCGCCGTTCTGCTCGGCGTCGCCTTCGTCGTGGGCACCCTCGTCTTCACCGACACCGTCGGCAACGCCTACAAGGAGCGCTACCTCACCACCCTGCTCGATGTCTCGGTACAGACCACACCACCGTTCGACGAGAAATCCGGCGAGCCCGGAACCGTGGGGCAGGACACGCTACGGCGACTGCAACGGCTGCCCGGCGTGGCCTCCGTGACCGGCTCCGTCGAAGGGTTCGCCGCCGTGGCCGCGAAGGACGGCCACCCTCTCGGCGAGGGCAACGTGGCCAGGGCGGGCAACTACTTCCCCCAGGCCGACGGCAAGGACCACCGCCACCCGCTGACCACCGGACGTGCCCCCACCGGGCCCGACGAGGTGCTGGTGGACACCAGCACCGCCGAGCAGGGCGGCTACAAGGTGGGCGACACCGTCCGGCTGGCCATCGACGGACCGGTGCTGCACAAGAAACTCGTCGGCATCGTCCGCACCGACGACACCTCCGGCTCCGGCGGCACCGCGGTGTACTTCGACGACGCCACCGCGCAGAAACTGTTGCTGAAGCCGGGTCAGTACGACGGTTTCTCGCTCGTGGCCGAACGCGGCACCTCCGAGCAGCGACTGGCGGCCGAGGCGCGCGACCTGATGCCCAAGGACTCCGAGATCAGCACAGGGGCGCAGTTGCGCGAGCAGCAGCGGGCCGCGGCCGCCGAGGGGGCGGACGGGCTCGGCCAGGTGCTGCTCGTCTTCGCGGCCATCGCCCTGTTCGTCGGCGTCTTCGTCATCGGCAACACCTTCACCATGCTGGTCACCCAGCGTTCGCAGGAGGTGGCCCTCATGCGGGCCGTCGGCGCCGAACGCCGCCAGGTGACGCGTGCCGTCCTCATCGAGGCCGCCCTGCTGGGGCTGTGCGCGGGGGCCGCGGGGTTCCTCCTCGGTATCGGCGTGGCCATGACCATGCGGCAGCTGTTCGCTTCCACCGGATCCGGCGTCCCCGACGGGCCGTTGGTCGTCGCTCCGGGCACCGTGCTGGTCTCGTTCCTGGTGGGCGTCGTCGTCACCATGCTCGCCGCCTATCTGCCGGCCCGCCGCGCCGCCGCCGTGCCTCCCGTGGCCGCCATGTCCGCGCTCCACACACCCCCGCCGGCCCGCAGCCTCCGCAGGCGCAACGCCATCGGTGTCGCCCTGATCGTGATCGGTGTGCTCGGCGTGGTGCTCGCGGCGTCCAGCGGCGAGCAGGGCCGCACCGTCGTCCTCTTCCCGTCCGCCCTGCTGCTCATCGGCATCATCGTGGTGACCCCGGCGCTCTCCGGCCCGGCCATCGCCCTGGCCGGGCCCCTCCTGCGCCGCTTCGGTGTCCCGGGCACGCTGGCCGCGCGGGGCGCCCGGCGCAATCCCCGTCGCACCGCCTCCACGGCCTCGGCCCTGATGATCGGGCTCTCCCTGGTCACCGGCCTCACGGTGGTCGCGGTGTCCGCCACGACATCGCTGCACCAGCGGGCCGAGAACACCGTCACGGCCGACTTCGAGATCTCGTCGAGGAGAGGCGACCACCTGCCCGCGTCGGTCCACGACACCCTGGCGAAGTCCACAACCGTGACCTCTTCCAGCCCGCAGCGCCAGAGCGCCGTCCGGATCGGCGGCAACGAGGAGAACCTGACCGGTGTGGACGCCCGGAGCATCGGCGACCTCCTCGACCCGAGCTTCATATCAGGGTCGCTCGCGGCACTGGGCGCGGACGGCGGCAAGAACCTGCTGATCGACACCACCACGGCCGACAGCTACGGCTGGACCATGGGCCGGCGGGTTCCGGTGGTCTACCGCGACGGCGGCCGGGACACCCTGCGGATCGGCGGCATCTACCGCGACGACGAACTCCTCCCGGCCACCATGATGCCGCTCGCCACCCTCCAGCCCCATCTGAAGGAGATCGAGGACACCTCGGTCCTGGTGCACACCAAGGACGGCGACGGCGAGACGGTACGGCGGTCCCTGCGGCGCGCCCTCGACCACAACCCCCTCATCCGGCTGCGGAACACCGACGACCTGGCCGATTCCGCCGGTGGCGGGGACATCACCCTGCTCCTCAACATGCTGTACGGGCTGCTGGCCATGGCCGTGGTGATCGCCGCCCTGGGAGTCGTCAACACCCTCGCGATGTCCGTGTTCGAGCGCACCCGTGAGATCGGGATGCTGCGCGCGGTGGGGCTCCAGCCCGAGCAGACCAGGCGGATGATCCACCTGGAGTCCGTCCTCATCTCGCTGTTCGGGGCCCTTCTGGGCATCGGTACGGGCATCTTCCTCGGCTGGGCCGCGGGCAGGCTCGCCTCCGACAGCATCCAGGGGTACGAGATGGTCGTTCCCTGGGGCCGCATCGCCGTGGCCCTCGCGGGCGCCGCACTCGTCGGCGTGGTGGCGGGACTCTGGCCCGCCCGCCGCGCGGCCCGGCTGAACGTCCTCACCGCCCTCAAGACGGACTGAGGCGCGCGCGGGACGACTTGACACCCGGGCGGCGGTCGGACCTGTTCCGCATGGGTGTAGCTCTTCTCCAGTGAGCTCCCTCGGCATGGATCGTTGCTGATCACGGTGGTTTGCCGGGGCAGCGCTTCGGCTGATCGCCCCATCCGCGTCCCTCATTCAGGGGCTTGGGAAGATGCTGGGAGACGGCACTCCTGCCGTCGTACAGGCGGACTGCGGCTCGTTCTCCACGGCCAGTTCCCTGATGGTGACCTCGGACCTCCGATGGCCACGCCCGTCCGGTGTGACGGTGAAGGTGAAGCACCCCGTCATAAATGTCTCGCTGGTGAGGAAGACCCCCGGACCGACGCCCAATAGCTCTGCCGTCACTATGACATCAGGACCATGCCGCTCGATCCTGACCAGGCCCTGAGCCGGCTTTCCCTGAGGGAAAACCCGAGCGATCTCGCCGTCGTCCAGCACACCGTCGGCCGCCGCTCCGACGAGCTTTTCCTGCCGAGTCTCGGCACCACTGCGCATATCGGCGCGGGCCTCTCCCTCGGCGCGGTCATCCGCCGTGGCCGCCCAGATCCACAGTCCGATGGTGCACACAAGAAGCAGCACGAGCACAGCCAGACAACCGTTGAACAGACACCCTCCGGCCGTTCCACTCCGCACCCCGTCGCGTTTCCCCATGACCCGAGCATGCCGGTGCCCAGACCGGCCAGGGGGCACGAGTCCAAGCTGTTACTCACTCCGCCCCTGCCCGAAACCGGTCACCCGAGCTCGTGGGATCGAGGCTTCTCATGAGGTGAGACCTTCCGCAGCGGATTCCCTGTTCATGCAGTGGGGACGGGACTGTAAGACGTTCGGCCCTGGCGCGTAGTCGGTGGTGACGGAGCGTCGTGACGCGCGTCGTCGGCATGCGCGTGAGGGATGTCAACGAGCTTGTCCAGATGGTGTTTTCGGGCCTGTGCCCGCTGGTCGAAGACGACATGGTCGACGAGGGTGAGCGGATCGTGGTGCGGGCGCGGACGCCGCAGGAAATGCCGCCGTGTCCGGTGTGCGGGGTGTCGTCGGGGCGGGTGCACGGGCACGTGTGCTGGCGATACTCGCGGTGGGCGTCTCGCGTCACAAGGCTCTGCGTAGCCTGTTGCGCATCCCGCTGCCCGCAGCGCGGAACTCCCGCGTGATCGGCGTCGACGACTTCGCTCTGCGCCGGCGCCACCGCTATGCCACCGTGATCATCGACGCCGAGACCACGAGCGGATCGCCTTGCTGCCCGACCGCACGGCCGACACCCTGGAAGCATGGCTGCGCGAACATCCGGGCAACGAGGTCGTGTGCCGTGACAGCTCGGTGACCTACGCCGAGGCCATCCGCCGCGCTGTGCCCCGTCCGACGCAAGTCGGTGATCGGTGGCATTCGTGGAAGAACCTGTGTGAAGCCGCCCTCGGCGAGGTGAAGGCACACAGCACCTGCTGGGCCACCGTACTGGACACACCTATTCACGACGGGCCCCGCGCCCAGACCACCCTGGAACGCCGGCACCAGGTCCACGGTCTGCTCGAACAGGACGTGGGCCTGCTCGATGCGCCCGCCGCCTGCAACTGCCCCACCGAGGGCGTCAACACCAAGGGCAAGGCGGGTCGCGCGCCAGATCCACGGACGAGCAGGCTTCACCCTTCTTCGCCACCGCATCCTCCTCGGATAGCGGCACGCTCCGTCACCACCGACTACGGGCCAGGGCCCAACGTTTGACAGTCCCGCGTTCGACGTGGCCGGCCACGCCTGTATCTCTGTGTTGTCGTCGAGCTGGGCGGCCACGGCGAACATCCGCCCCACGACGCTCTTTTGCGATCGCCCCTTTCAGGCGTCGAAGCGGTGGCGGGAAGTCTCGATGTGGCCGAGGTATCGGTGGGTCCAGTCGCACAGTCCGTCGATCGTCACCCGCAGGGCCTGGCCCGGCTCGGTGAGTGCGTACTCGACCCGCGGCGGCACGACGGGGTGCACGGTCCGCTCGACCAGGCCGTTGCGTTCGAGCATGCGCAGGTTCTGGGTGAGCATCTTGTGGCTGATGCCCTGGATCTCGTTCCGCAGCTCCCCGAAGCGCAGGGTGTGCTCCCCCAGGGCCTCGATGATCAGGAGGGCCCATTTGTTGGCAACGTCCGAAAAGATCTCCCGTGCCAAAGAATCCGCGCGCCGCAGGTCCGCTTCGTCGGGCGAGCCCGTGAACTGCTTGGTCACCGTGAGGTTCTCCAGTCACTGAAAAGTGCGTACTTCCACGTCAGCGTTCACTCTCCTACGGTTCCTGAGTAACCACAAGAGACCAAGGGAACCTTGGTCCGATGGCGGCGAGCCCGCGGGCTCCCGTGACAAGGAGGCAGGCACATGGCCATCACTCTGTTGAACCCCAGCGGGTTGCCCAAGATCGATGTCTATCGGCAGGTGTCGGTCGCGACAGGAACGAAGCTGGTCTTCGTCGCCGGGCAGGTCGCCTGGGATGCCGAGGGGGTCACGGTGGGCGAAGGCGACCTCGCCGCCCAGGTCGAGCGGTGTTACCTCAACATCGCCACCGCGTTGGCAGAGGTCGGCGGCTCCTTCGACGATGTCGCGAAACTGACCGTCCATGTCGTCGACTGGACACCCGACAAGATGCCCCAGCTCCTGGAGGGAATCCGTCGGGCATCCGCGAAGCTGGGGGTCACCCCGGCACCGCCGGCCACGCTGCTGGGCGTTGCGGCCTTGGACATACCTGACCATCTGGTGGAGGTCGAAGCCACCGCAGTCCTGAGCTGAACGAATTCCCTCGCCCCTCGCCCCTGGACACCTCGTTTCGGTGCAGACGGCGGCCCTGAGCGAAGTCGACGGCGACATCACCCGTAACAGCGCCGGACGGTGGCGGCACCCCGCCCGCCCCCACCGCATCCGCGCGGACGTCGACCTCCAGGAGGTGCCGGTGCTGCCGGCGCCCGGGGAGACGGCGGACAACATGCTGACGAGCAGGGTGTTCGGGGGTTGGCGAAGCTGCTGGAGGCGCTCGGGGCGTGACACCCGCATCGTGGAGCAGCTCGCTGAGCATCAGGCCCCGAGCCGCTACAAGCCCGTCCAGAAGGACGCCAAGCAAAGCAGGGAGGCGGGCGGGGATGGGTCCGGCGGTCCGTCCGCGTCGGCGAAGGCGTTGTTGAAGTTCTCCACGCCGCGTGCCCCGGCCGCGCTGGCCGCTTTCATCAACTGCGGGCCCTCAACCCCGAGCACGAGCACCGGCGGCCCGGCATCGAGGCCGCCGTGCTGTACGCGCGCGAGGTGGGCGACCTGAAGGTCTCGTTCACCCCGGAAATCTCCGATGGCGCTGGCGGCGCGGGTCAGTCTGAGCAGGGCCGCGAAGCAGGCAGCACCCGAGCTTCTTCGATACTGGCGCAGAGCGCTTGTTCCGGACCTGTCGTACTCCTGGGCGCGACCAACACAGAACGGCAAGCCAGTTCGGATTGAAGGCCGGTCATCGCCGAGACCACAGCTCCATAGCACGCTCTGCGACTGCGGCGTGCGGATAAGCAGTGGAGACCTGATCGTGGTGATGACAAGGTGAGGCTCATGCCGTCACCCACATGCGAACAGCTCCTCCGGGAACTGCACGCCTCGCTCACACTGCGCAAGCGTCCGGAAGATGTGGCCCGGCTCATCCAGGATCTGTACGCCGCCCAGGGCTCCGGCCTCGATGCAGCGACCGAGGCGGCACTCGCCAAGGCCGCTGAGCGCTCGCTGCGAAACCTCTGGCACGGCTATACCTCCATGCAGGAGGAATTCGCCCGTCCGGTTGGTGCACAGCGCCAGCTTGCCCGAGCGGCAAGCCTGTTCATGAGCGTGCCGGAACTTCCGGACAACGCCGGGGATGATCCCGCCCAGATCGAGGCAGTGATCCGGCGAGCGGGTGAGGAGATCGGCCGCGCGTACGGGCAGAACGACTTCGGTTTGGACCGCTTCAACCGGTCCGAGCGCACGGCGGCTGGCCTCGGTGACATCTCCAAACGCCAGTACAACAAGCGCTTCCGACTACTGCGCCGCATGGAAGCCAAACTGGCCCGGCTCATCCACGAGCAGCGCCTCCGCGAAGTGACCATCACCGGCAAAGGCGCGCTCGCCCACGCCCTCCCGTACGAGCTGTTCGCCACAGACCCGGACACGGCAGCCTTCATCGCCTACATCACGGCACGCGGCTACATGCGCAGTGTCTTCACCAACGGCCGGCAGCGTCAGGTCTACGACGAGGTCGCCGAGGCCCTGCTCCAGCGCCTGCGGAACAGCCCCGAGCGGACCTGCTGGTACGCGGTCGCGCATGTGCACCCCACAGCTGAAGTGCTGGCCCACGTGTCCGACCAGGACCTCACACAGCTGCTGATTCGATGGAACGGATTCCTACGCCAGGTCGCAGGTCTACTGGAGGACGCCTGGAACCGGCATCCGCTGGAACGCGACACGATGATCGTGCGCCGTGGCAACGACTCGTCCACGTGGAACCAGGCCGCACAGGCATGGAACACGGCCCGGGCCCACTGGTTCGCGCTGCTGACCGAGCTGGGGCAGGACGAGATCCTGGATCGGATCTGCCCTGGCAAGGTGCCCCGCCTGATGGCAGCCGACGTGGCGTACTGGCACCGCGTGAGCGGGGGCGGGCTGCACCCGGACACCTTCGTCTGGGCAGAGCTTCCTCTTCCCTGGGAAGTACTCCGGGGTGAGAAAGAATGTCCACGTTCCCTCATCGAAGCAGTCTGCGCCCGGCATCGGGTGGACCCGATAGCCGGCGCCTGGACCGCTCCCCGGCCGTCAACTGAGGCCGTCGCCTTCCAGCGGACACCCGAGCTGGTACACGGAGTCGCCGTCGCCGACCCACTCATGGCCAGCGCTCTCCGGTCGGCAGGAGTGTTCTCCGGCAAGGACAAGCGTGCTGCCGCTCAAGAGTGGACGTGATCGACGGCAATCCCCATGCGTCCACCCCTGTAAATCAGTTGACCCACACGGTGGCCCAAGAAATGATCACAGTGGCGACGAGGAAGCTCTGCGGAGGAGCGCCCGGCTCGACTCCCGGGTGGACGCAGGTTCGAATCCTGCCCTCGTCGTCTCTTCACATACTTGCGGCATTGTCGGCTGTGATCGATATGGTCTGTGGGGCTGAGGAGGAAGTGGACGCGGTAGCCGTCTGGGAAGCGCGCAGCGCGCTGGAGCAGCAGCTGACTGATGGCTAGGCCGTGTTTTGAAAGTCGGCTCTGCTTCTCGTCCCGCATCGCGATGATCTCGGTGTGGGACGAGGGGATCTTTCTGACGATCAGTGGGCTG
>NZ_JBEOYO010000088.1:0-9813 GCF_040297125.1 Streptomyces sp. NPDC001868
GGACCTACCACCGGCGGCGCAGACAAGCCTCACTCGGCCGCCTGACCCCCATCGAATTCGAGACCGTCATGACCACACCGGCCCTCCAGGCCGCGCGACCGCACCTGTCACCCGAACCTGCATCAGACCCGCTTGACCAAATCGCGGTCAGAGCCAAGTTGGCTCTGACCGCAGTTCCGTGATTGAGGCGGAGCGAGCTAGTTGTCGTCAACCCGGCATCCTGACCTGGGGTTTTCTGGACCGCTGAGCACGGCAACGGTCGTCGGCTTCGCATCGTTCTCGGCGTCTACCGCGCTTATTGCAAGCAAGGGCGGGCAAGGTCAGGATTGCGCGGTCCGGAACGCGAGATACCGGTTGAAGGCTTCGTGGCTGTCGGGGGTGAAGCGCCACTCCAGCAGGGCCGACCCCAGCTCCGGTTCCGTCAGCCAGCCATGCCAGGCGACCTCACACCGTCACGGCGACCCGCACACCTGCACCAGGAGGCCAGACGCGGATGACGGCAGGTGTCGTGCACATACGACACCTGTCGTGCTCAGGCCTTCGGCGAGAACGTTGTCGCGGCCATCCGCACCATGCTGGCCAGTGCACCCGTCAGTCCTGGCCTTGAGCTTCATCAGCCCTGAACTGTGAGCCGATGTCGTTCCACATGCAGCCGTCCTTCCAGCCCGCCTTACCGCGTTGCAATCAGCATGGCTTGATCCTCCAGCACGGCTCTGACACCGCCCCGGTGACCTCATGACCGGGGTCCTTGGCATCATCTCGGCATGAGTCCCACTCTTCCTCGCACCGTCCGAGCCGTCGACACCCGTCAGCTCATCGCTCTGGCCCAGGAGGCGGCCAGGCACGGCTTCAGCCAGCGGCTCCCCGTCGACTGGCTCCAAGCGCACCTCGCGGCAGAGGCGACGCACTACCTGTTCCCGACGCTCGTGCAGCGGCTCACGCACCGTCCCGAAGTGCCGCTTCAGTGGAGGTGCCAGCAGCTGCTGACCGTCAGTACCGGTGAACAGATCTTAGGTCTGCTCGACGTCCTTCCCGACACCTTCGGCAAGATCCCGGAGACCCTGGAAACGGCGTCCAAGAAGGACATCGTCAACCGCATCGAGCACGCAGTGACCGTGCGCGAGTGGATGGAACGGATGGCTGACGGACAGTCCGAGGAAATCGCCCTCTGACGTCCACATGGATGGTCGTCGATCCACGACAGGCCCCCGAGGTCCAACTGATGTCGGGCGCGGGTCACGGTCGACGAAGCGATCGGCCTGTTGGACCGGGGCCTACCTGTGGATGCGATCGTGACGCACACCTTCCCACTCGCCGAGGCCCGCCCGCCTTCGGCATCGCGCACGACCGGGCCGTGGCCTCCAAGGTCTTGCTGGACCTGACTTGCGCCAGACGGGCTGGCCGGATCGCGCAACTGGTGTTCCGGCTGTCACGGGTGTCGGAGCGGGCCAAGGCGTGGTGGGGGATGGCGGCTGCGCTGGTGTGGTCGCGGCGCCAGGCGACCTGGTAGGCGAGGTCGCCCAGGAGACCGCGCCCCGGTCGTGTCGCTGGCGACGTGAGTGTTGTGCAGGCCGAGCAGGTCTCACCCCTGCGACTGCGCCACCGATGGGTATCACTCGGTCACCGGTGCCGCTTGCGCCCTTTCCTGCGCGCGGAGAGCCCGCGTCCCCGGACTCCGCCGTGGTGGGCGGCGGACGCACGCAGGGTTCGGGCCGCCAGTTGCCTGAGTTGTTCGAGTCCGGCTCGGTCCGGGTGCGCGGAGTTCAGCGCAGCTGCAACCGCGTCCTCAATCTCGGGGCCCTGGGCCCGCAGCGCCTCCTCGGCGCCGCCTGGGCCGCCGGCCAGCTCCACGAGCTGCAGCAGGCTCTCGGCGAGCATCAGCAGATGCTCGGCTTCGGTCATGTCCAGGGGAGACAGCAGTTCACGGTGCATCAGCGCGCTCAGCGCGAGCGGCGCCAACAGGGTGTCGCCCCGCAGCGCACGCAGCAGCCGCTCGCCCTCTCCGCCGGGCAACGCCGCCGACAGCGCGTCGAGCATCGCCTGCGCGCGCGTGCGGAAGGCCATGGTCCGTACGGCATCGGTCAGTTGCTGCAGTGCGGTCTCCCGCTCCCCGCGGGCCAGCAGCCATCCGTCCAGCTCTGCGCGGGCGGCATCCGGGTCGTAGTCCTCGGCCAGCACACCCAGCAGGCCGGCCGCCGACGCCTGGACCAGTTCACCGACCAGCGGTGCATCCCGGCCGGCTGCCAGCAGCCGTTGCCGTACGGCCCGGGTGCCCAGCTCGCTGAGACGGAGCAGTTCGACGGGCCCGGCGGTCAGCTCCTGACGCAGTCGGCGCTCACGCTCGCGCGCCGCAGCCGGGTCCGCTGCCGCCCCCGCGAAGCCCAACAACTCCGCGAACTCCGGCGGCATGTCCGCAGGCCGTTCAGGTCCGACATCAAAAAGATCGGCCTCTAGGAACACCGCATCGGCCATCCCCTGATCGCGCTCTACGGCGCCCAGGACCACCAGCACGTCGAGTACCGAACGCAGGTCCCGTTCGGCGTGCTTGAACCACATCCGGTGTTGGAGTTCCGAGTCACCGTCCAACTGGAAGCGGGCCCCGTAGCCCAGCTGCACGGAATCACGCAGCCGCGGCCACGGCATCGGATGCGGCAGGCTGTAGAGCGTGTTCAGCACGTCCTCCAGCATCTCGTCGAAGCTGTCGAAGAGCATCGACTCGACATGCCGGCCGCTGTGCGCCCCGATCAGGGCCTGCCGCAGTTCGAAGCACGCGTCGAAGGCGCGTAGCCACAGCCGAAGCGGGTCGTCCAGCACCGCTCGGGCCTTGGCCACCGCGTACAACCGGCCCTTGACCACCCGGACCAGCCGCACCTTCTTCGCCCACTCCACCAACAGTCCCAGCCGCGGCAGGTCGGCCGAGGAACGCACGCCCTCGGTCTTGTCGCCGGTACCCAGCACGTCCACCAGCTCGCGGGCATCGCCCATCCGCAGTCGCCCCGCGGCCGTCACCGCCCGGCCCTCCCGTCCCACCCACTCGGCGAGCCCGCGCAACTGCGCCACGATCACCGAGGCCTCGGCCCGTCGGCGCAGGACCCTGTCAGCGGGGAGCACCACGGGCAGCTGCGGCTCAGCCCGGGCGTCGCCCGACAACGCGCGGCCGGTCAACCGCCGTTGCATGATCGAGGCAAGAGCCGTCTGGTCGTAGGCGACCTCCCCACGCTGAGCGCGATCCGTGAATCGCTGCAACGCCCGCTCGTCCAGGACGTCCACGCCCTGTTCGCCGGCGGTCATCATCCAGAACTTCGCCAGGCCCCAGCGGGTACGGTCCGCCATCGCTGCCGGATACCGCTCCGCTACTGTGTCGACCGCCGCCAGGGAGTCCTGAAGCGCGGGCCCGCGCGGGTCCAGCAACTGATTGGCGTTCAGAAAGCGCAGCAGGGTGCGCAACGTCCCCGAAGCGTCGCCGTTCTCCTCTCCCGGAAGCTCGATGACCTGCTGGGGAAGCCAGGACAACAGCAGTTCCTCCACATGCCGCGGCTCCCACAGTCCCAGCCGACCGTCGGCTGTCGCCCGGTGCCGGTACTCCAGCGTCGCCTCCGCCAGGAACTCGTCCATCGGAAGACCCTGCTCTCCGGCCCACTGGACCAGCCGGTCGATCAACAGCCCGCACGCGGCCTGGAACTCCTCCTCGGCCCCGGCCTCGAACCGCATCCGCATGATCCTGCCCCAACTGCCGTAACACGCTGTGCCCGCCACGCTACCGCCTCACGAGAGGCGGGATGACCGGCGTGGACGGCGTCTACTGTAGGGCCTGTTGCGAAAGTGGCGCGGTCGCCTGAAGAGCGGGCCACGCGGCAGGCGCCGCTTTGTATCAGGCTCTGGAGGGTTGCTGTCCTTGGGAGCCGTGGGCCGTGAGCGGAAGACTGCGCAGTGACAGTGTGCTCGGCGCGGGCAGCGGTCCGTGGGCCGCCTCGGCGCGGAAGGACTGGAGCAAGTACGCCACCAGACGCCGGGACGCCGCACGGTCATCCGGCAGTGCGGTGACCAGACCGCAGTGGGACAACAGGGCCACGGCAAAGTCGGAGGGGTGGAAGTCGGCCCGCAGCGCGCCCGCCGCCTGAGCCCTGCGGACCAGGGTCATGAAGTCCTGCTCGGCCTGTTCCCGTACCCGCGCGTGTTCTCGCATGCTGTCCGGGAAGGCCGCGACGAACGCGGCCGGGAAGCCCCGTTCCTCCCGTTGTAGTTCGCAGACCGTCTCGACCAGTCGCTGGAAGCCCTGCCACGGATCGGGGTCGGCCAGCGCCTCGGTGAGCGCCCGGGCACAGGTGTCCATCTGGTGCGCGAACGCGGCCCGCACCAGGGCGTCCCGCGTTGGGAAACGCCGGTACAGCGTCGCCACGCCGAGCCCCGCCCGCCGGGCCACGGTCGCCATGGGCGCGTCGATGCCGTGCTCGGCGAAGACCACGCGGGCAGCCGAGAGGATGCGCCGCCGGTTGCGCCGGGCGTCCGCCCGCAGAGTGTCCTGCCCCGCGATCCGAGAGGATTCCCCCACCGCTGTCTCTCACCTCCGGTCAAATGGACGATCTCGTCCGCTTGCCAGCCTACGCTCGGCGCCACGATCCCCCGCACGGCCACTGGTGGCGAAGGTGAGAACGAAGGCGATGGGCGACCGCACGATGAAAGCCGTACTGTTCGACCGCTTCGGCGGCCCCGAGGTGCTGTATGTGGGCCGGGTGCCACGTCCCGGACCGGCTCCCGGCGAGGTCCTCGTGCGCGTGCGCGCGTTCAGCGTGAACGGCGGCGAACTGGCGGCCCGTTCCGGTCGGGCCCGCCTCCTCACCGGCCGGAAGTTCCCGCAGCGCATCGGGCTGGACTTCACTGGCGAGATCGCCGCACTCGGCACCGGCGCGACCGGCGTAGCGGTCGGCGACCAGGTGTGGGGCGTCCTGGGCCGCAGCTCCGGATTCGGCAGCGCCGCCGAGTACGTGACGGTACGGCCCGAGCGGCTCGGCCGGGTCCCGGACGGACTGGACCTCGTGGCCGCTGCCGCGCTGCCGGTGGCCACCACGGCCGTCACGGCCCTCCGCGACAAGGCCGCACTGCGCCCCGGCGAACGGCTGCTTGTACGGGGCGCGGCGGGCGGCGTCGGCAACGCCGCCGTCCAGCTGGGACAGGCGTACGGTGCCGAGGTCACGGCCCTGGCCCGCGCTGCCAACCTCGACTTCGTCCGTACGCTCGGTGCCCACCACGCCGTCGACCACCGGACCGTGTCCCCTGCGGAACTGGGACTGTTCGACGTGGTCCTCGACACGGCGGGCACCGACCTGCGTACCGTACGGCGGATGCTGAAGCCGGGCGGACGCATGGTCACCATCGCCTTCGACCTGACGCGGCCCGCCGCCTCGCTGGGCTACATCGCGGCCAGCGCCGTCCACGGACGCGGCCGGGTGCGCTTCTTCAGCGGCAACCCCGAACGTGCGCTCTTCGACGACCTCGCCCGCCAGGTGACGGAGGGGAAGCTGCGGCCGGCGGTGGACACGGTCTTCCCACTGGAAGAGACAGCGGCCGCACACCGGGCGCTGGAGGCGGGCGGGGTGCGGGGCAAGTACGTGATCAGGGTCGACTAGGGTTTGCCGGGAAGGTGCTGGTCACAGCCACTCGTTGAGGACTGCGACCAACACGTCGCCTCGTAGCGGACGGCGAGCTTGCCCTATCTCGTGGCCACGGCCCGGCGGCGCTTGAGGCGGTTGATCCGGCACTCGACGGCATGCCGCCTGGAACTCCTCCTCGGCCCCGGCCCCGGCCTCGAACCGCATCCGCATGATCCTGCCCCAACTGCCGTAACACGCTGTGCCCGCCAAGCTACCGCCTGACGAGAGGCCGCATAGCTCGGCTGTCGTAACACACTGTCTGTCGAGATCGTGGTTCTTCTGCTCCCTGAGCACGGTAAGCATCAGAGTGTCGTAGGCAGGTGAGTTGATGCCACTCGGGATGACCGGCGTGGACGGCGTCTGGTGCCGCATCGGGCAACGTTCGCCTCGCTGACGAAGCACGGAGAAGTAAGAAGAAGTAAGGAGAAATAAATCGGTGGGGTGATGGAAGGGAATCTGCCACGATCATCGGATGGGTGCATTGGATGCAGTGGCAGGCAGGATTGCCGGCGGGGCCACCGTGACGTTCCGGCCCAGCGGCTCCTCGATGGTCCCGCTGATACGTAGTCGGCAGCAGGTGGTCGTTGCCCCGGTCGACCCGTCGAAGTTGGAGGTCGGAGACATCGTCCTCGCCCGTGTCGCAGGGACGGTCTACTTGCACTTGGTGTCGTCCGTGGACCTCGCCAGGAAGCGGGTGCAGATCAGCAATAACCGTGGCCGCGTCAATGGCTGGACCAGCCACGATCGTGTCTTTGGCATCTGTGTGGCAGTCGACGGCGTCACTCGGGCGGGAAGCGTGGGCAAGGCCCTCGCGGCCGACTCCGACGACTCCTCCTGAACCTGACGTTCCGGCAGCACGGCTGAAGATGACGTTCAACTGGTCCGAACAGATTCTCATGCCCCAGCCGACGGGGTGACACAGCGGCGGACGGCGTCCCCTCCCAGGAGGACGCCGTCCGGCGTTCATACCGTGATGTCCCGCCAAGCAGCTGGGATGGCGTCCGTGACGTCCTGTCTGCGCGACCGCGTCGACCAGCTCGGAGCCGCTACCGTACTGCAGCACGTACCGCACCGGCTCCGCCCTCTCCTTGGCCTACCGCAGCGCCAGCTCCAACTGCCGTTCGTCGTCGGTGTACCGCTCCTCCAGTCGTCGCGTGCCTGCCGGGCGGCCTGCTCGCCGGGGCTCTGCAGATCGGGGTCGACGAAGCACGGCGAGTGTGCCCGGCGCAGCGCACCGGGCACGTACTGGGGCAGCGCCCAATGGACCAGCCAGCCCGACACGTTGTCCCATTCGGTGCCGTCCGGGATCACATACCAGCGCTGGTCGCCCGCCGACGACGTCCACGCGGCTACCACCGGATCTCCCTGGGAGTCGAGCCGCTTTCACCCTTCCCATGTCCCAGACCCGTCAGCGCCTGGGAGCCCACACACACCAACCATGCGCCGTCCACCCACTTACAGTCCCAGCGGTCAGGTGTGGGAGAGGGCGAAGGAAACGAGGAAGCCGCTCACCGTGATCAGGCCGATGGCCAAGTGAGCGTCCTCGAATGCCTCGGGGATCATCGTGTCCGCGATCATGGCGAGGATCGCCCCGGCCGCCACCGCGGTCACCGCAGCGATCACGGCAGGAGAGAAGGAACCGACCACCGTGTAACCAAAGACGGCCGATACCGTGCTGGCCGCGGCGATCGCCGCCCAGACCCCGAAGACATAGCCCCGGCCACGGCCGGCCTTCTTCATACCCGCCGAACTGGACAGTCCCTCAGGGACGTTGCTGATGAACACCGCAGCCACGGTCACCAGACTCACCGCGCCGCCATCCAGCAGGCTCACGCCAATGACCGCCGACTCCGGCACCCCGTCGAGCAGAGCGCCGAGCGCAAGCGCCATCCCGGACCCGCCCTGCTCGGCCTCCGAGGGCTGCGCCTTGGCCCGCTCGTGACCGGAGCGCTTGCGATGGCGCGCGCCCCGGCGGGCCAGCCACACATTTCCCCCGGTGTAGGCCAAGGCGCCGATGAGGGTGCCGACGGCCGCGGGAGCGAGCCCCGCTTGCTCGTACGCCTCCCCGACCAGCTCGAAGGACACCGCTGAGATCAGCACCCCGGCGCCGAAGGCCATCACGGTCGCGATCACCTTCTGCGGCACCCGCAGCCCGTAGCCCAGCGCGGCACCAACCAACAGCGCAGAGCCCGCCACCAACCCCCACAGTCCAGCCTCTACCACTCCAGCCATGTCACCCCGCCTACCCGCAACGGATGTGGATCAACAGGCAACCGGCGCTGCCGTGCGGACAGCAAGTGAGCCCTACATCCACACAGAAGGACCGACGCGGGAAGAACTGAGGAGCCGGCCACCGCCGCTTCGCCGCCGGACAGTCGCGCCTGCCCGGTCCAGGCAGAACCCGCATCGGCAACGCGGCCGTGCGCCGTGACGCCCGAGCCCTGTCCCGGGTGAGTCACTCCACCGCATGGCTGTGGTGAAGAAGTCGCGCATCGTCATCACAGTGCACCACCTGCTGTTCTGCATCCATGCGCCATGCACGACATCGGGAGAATGTCTGCGCATGGCCGCAGTGAGACGGAGGGGGCGGCCCGTCGTCGGCCCGCGAGGAGCCAGGGGCCGGCCGGCGGGCAAGGGAGGGAAGCACCGATGACGGCGACGACGAGTCTTCACACGAGCGTCGATCACGCTACGCCACTGCCGGAGATCGCCGATCCGCTGAAGGTGGCGCCCAAAAACGCGCGGTCTTTGTCGAAGCTGTTCTTCGCACAGCTGGCCGTCCTGGAAGAGGGCACCGGCGAGTACCAGTACGCGCGCAACACACTGATCGAGATGAACATGTCCCTGGTGCGCTACGCGGCCGGCCGGTTCCGCAGCCGGGGCGCGGACGAGATGGATGACATCGTCCAGGGCGGCATGATCGGGCTGATCAAGGCGATTCGACCGGTTCGAACTCTCGCGCGAGGTGGAGTTCACGTCCTTCGCCGTCCCCTACATCGTCGGAGAGGTCAAGCGGTTCTTCCGCGACACCTCCTGGGCGTGCACGTCCCCCGGCGCCTGCAGGAAGCCCGCGTCGAACTCGCCCGCGCCACCGACGAACTCCGCAGCCGGCTCGGCCGCACCCCGACGGTCAAGGAACTGGCCGAACTGATGAACCTGACCGAGGAAGAGGTCATCGAAGCGCGCGTGGCCGCCAACGGCTACAACTCATCCTCCCTCGACGCCGCCATCAACAGCGACGACACCGGGCAGGCGGCACTCGCGGACTTCATCGGCACCGAAGACACCGCCATGGAGCTCGTCGAGGACTTCCATGACCTGGCCCCGCTCCCCGCCGAGCTGGACGAACGCGACCGCCGGATCATCCACATGCGGTTCGTCGAAGAACTCACCCAGGCCCAGATCGCCGAACACCTCGGCTGCTCCCAGATGCACGTCTCCCGCCTGCTCTCACGCACCCTCACCCGCCTGCGCAAGGGCATGCTCACCGCCAGCTGAACCACGCGGCAGCCGGAGACCAGTCCCCGCCACCACAGCCGGCAGCAACGTCCAGGCTCCGATCCTCACGACGTCGGCCCGGACGACCAACCGACCTTCCCGGCCGCAGAATGTGCGGCGTCCCGACTCGCGCGGAGCGGCCCCCGGCAAGCCGGTGCCACACGCCCGGGTACCGACGCGTGGTCGAGGCCGAGTTCAGGCGACCAGCACCACCCTTCACACTGGAAAGGGAGTGCTCAGGATTGGCGACGAGACCGTGGCGCCCCCTGATTGCCGTCGCATCGGCCCGGGCCAGGTGTGACAACGGCTTGCCCGCCAGCAGCTCTCACTTCTCCTTGCGACAGGGATACGACGGCACTTTCTCCGCCATCAGGGCCGTCGAACACTGGACCGTCGGTGAAGCTTTCTAACGCTGCGGCCCGAGGCTGGTTCCTGCTGGAGGTGCCAGGGTTCCCATTCCGGCACAGGTACCGGCCCCGGGCCTGACCGGGCGCGTACCCCCGGAGAAGACCGGCGATACAACCAGTTGTGTGTACAGGACGTGAGAGACGCCCGGACATGGTGGTGGGGGGGCCCCCGGGGGGGGGGGCCCCCCCGGGCGCCCGCCCACGGGTCCGTGGGGCTTCTCGCGCAGTTCCCCGCGCCCCTGAAATGCCGGGGCTGC
>NZ_JBEOYO010000088.1:9823-25354 GCF_040297125.1 Streptomyces sp. NPDC001868
TGTTGTTTTAGATGTTGCTGATTTACGCCTGGGTTGGGGGGGGGGGCGCGGGGGGGGGCGCCCCCCCCCCACTCCCGTCTGGCGTCTTACCGACGGGGATTACCAGCGATACCAGCGGCCTCGCGTCCCGCTCGGTCCGGTGGAGCGGGCGAGGAAGCCGACCAACCAGATCACCAGGACGATCACGGCGATCCACCACAGTGCCTTGAGGGCGAACCCGGCGCCGAAGAGGATCAGGGCGAGCAGCAGAACGAGTAGCAGGGGAACCATAGTTATCAACCTCCGTCCCGCCGTGTGCCCCGGCCTGTTCTCCGCACACGCCGAGAATTTATCTGTTTCTTATCCGCCGCTCGGGGCATCGGACCAGTCGGCCCGCGGCCAGCCCGGCCTCACACAAAGCCGGCATCGAGGGGCCAGGGAGCCAGGGCTTACTGGGCCAACTTCAGTTCTTTTGTGATCTCCAGGTCGGTACGAACTATGTGCAGTGCCAGCCTTTGGAGAGCGGTGGGCGGCTCGCGTGTCACGCAGAACCTCCGGTATGCGGTGGAGGGCCGTCCGCTCCCCGACGTGGCCCAACGGCGTCATCCAGTGCGCTGCTGTCCGAGTTCCGCTGCCCGCCCGATGAACCTGGCGGGTCCTGCGGGGGCTGTCCCGGTGCCTCAACATCAAGCTGTGCCTCGTTGTCGATGCCGTGGATACGGTGCCTGCGGGTCACGTGTGTGGCTGTGTAACTTCCGGCCTGTCTCACTTCCGGTGGTGACGAAGGGAGTCGCTATCCGAGGAGGATGCGGTGGCGGAGAAGGGTGAAGCCTGCTCGTCCGTGCATCTGGCGGGCAATCCGCTTGGTCTGAAGCGTGAGGGCGGCGTTCACGGCGTCGCGGTCTCGTTCCAGACCTCGGGCGAAGGCATGCAGGTGGGGCAGGTCGGAGCCGCGGACCTGGACGATCCAGCGCGAGAGTGCGTCGGCGTTGTCGGCGTGAGGCGCAAGGAGCGGGGCGAAGTCGCTGATGCCTGCGGCCAGTTGGGTCATCTCGGGGCAGGCGTCGGTGATCACGGTGGCACAGCGGTGGCGCCGGCGCAGAGCGAAGTCGTCGACGCCGATCACGCGGGGTATTCGGCCGGTGGGCAGTGGGATGCGCAGCAGGGTCCGAAGGGCGGTGTGCCGCGAGACGCCCACCGCGAGTATCGCCGGCAAACGAGTCCCGGCCCGGCCCGCTAACTCCTTGACCACGGCCTTGACTTGCCTGGTCAGACGGGCCGTGCGTCGCATGCATCGCTCCAGTACCCCAGGCACCTGCTCACGGAAGGTGTGCCGACAACCTCGCGTGGGACACACCAGTCGCCGCACCCGCACCCGCACCCGCACCCGCACCCGCACCCGCACCCGCACACGCACCCGCACCCGCACCCGCACACGGACTACGGCCCGTCGCCCGTCCACCGGTACGTCGGCCACGGTCCGCAGGTGAAAGCCATGCACCGCCCGGCCGGTGCCCCGCAACTCGGGCACGGCACCATGACCGCCGGCGTCCGTGCTCGCACCAGGATCCGCTCGCCTTCGTCGATCACGTCCTCGATGACCAGCGGTATCAGCCCGGAGAACACCACATCTACAAGCTCGTTGACATTTCGCACGTGAATGTCAACGACCTTGGCAACCCTCCGTCACCACCGAATGTGAGACAGGGCCGATAAATTGACACACCCGCTCGAGGAGCAGGTGTCTGATCTATAGCCTTGGTGATCTTGAGGTGGCTTCTTCTCGGACTATTGCGGCGAGGGAGCTGTTCGGGCGGGTGTACACGTATTCGCGGGCGGCTTTGATCTGCAGCACGTTCATCTTGTCGACCGCGGACTTGGCGAGGCGGCCGTATAGGGGAGTTGGCCCCAGTGACAGCATGTGGTGGGGGCCGATAGGGAGGACGGTGGTGTGAGAGTCGAGGAGGGCCATGCCGTGGGAGAGGCTGTCGCCTTTCTTACGTACGGTCAGAGCAGGGTTGTCTCCGATCAGGAATTCGCCCTCTTCGGGCTCCAGGATCTCCAGGGCATACCGAGCCATGAACTGGCGGGCTTGGTCGAAGGAGGCCTCAATGCGCACGCGAAGCAGTGATCCGTCGTGGAACTGGTCGAGCATCGGACTGAATATCTCGTCGGCGATGGCAGCCAAGTCCTCCGGTCCGGCCGCGGGCCGCCCTGTGTGCTGCAAGTAGGCAGCCTGCAGTTGGCCAGCACGCTCGGTGAGGAGCCACTCCCGTTGCCGCGGCAAGAACTCGGTGAAAACGCGGTTGAAGGCCTCGCGGTAATGGTGGGACCGGATGTAGTGCAACGCGATCAGGTCACGCAGAATCCCGGCAGTACCCGGCTCTCCAAGTGCGGTCCCCGCTTTGACCGCGGCGAGGGCGTCGGGTAGCTCTCGCTCGACCAGACCCCACTTGATCTCCAGCGACGTGGAAGCCCACGATACGAAGTTCTCGATCTTTCCGATGCCCCGAGGCGGTCTGGTGTTGAGCCGGCGCTCCGGGTGTTGCAGATCGTAGGGTTGCACGTGCTCAACGGTGGTGTGCTTCACGGCGGCGGCCCATTCACGCAACAGCACCTTCGAAACGACGTGCTGGCCCGGCACGTTCTCACTCGCCTGGGGAGTGAGTTCGGCGATCCGTTCCGGATCTCTGCTTCCGGGACCGGTGATTTTTACGTTCACGGGATCTATGGTCGCGAACCGGGAGGGACCGCGCTTGGATTTTCCGCTTTCCGCCGACCGCTCACGGGCTGGGACGCGTAGAAGCGGCGGCTATATGCCGGCTGGCAACACGAGACCTGGGGAAAGGCTCGGGGTTTCGGCGGAGCGGGGAGCGATCGGGGCCCGTCTCAGTAGTCGTCCCGTTCGGAGGACGGTCCGTACTGTTCGATGAAGTCGCAGGTGCAGGTGACGCCGTCGTACACCAACTTGTCGTACTCGTCATGGTGGTCCTGCTGGGGCAGCGGGGTCGACGACGGCACCAGCGCCGTCGGGACCACGGTCCGGAGGGAGTGGTTCACGGGCAGTGCGCGTACGGCGGCGGCCCCTCCTGGATCGAACGGTTGAGCAGGTCGGTCCGGTACTTGGCGAGGTAGTTATTCGTCTCGGAGTACGTGGGATCGATGCCGCCGCCCGGCCCGAACTGCTCCGGGCCCGTGTACACCAAGGACGCCGCCGGGTCGTTCTGCACCGCGTGCCACGTGGAGACCGGGACGGGCGTGGTGAAGAGCGAGGGGTCCAGAACCATCCGCCGGGTGAAGAACCAGTACCTGCGGACGCACAGGGTGGGCGCGACGTGCCAGTGCCAGTACACGACGCAGTTGGGGTTGTTCTCCGTGTCGACGTGCAGGTTGCCGCTGATCCACACCTTGTTGGGAGACCGGAGATTGTTGATCATCAGCCGGCACATCTCGTTGGCGCGGGCCCAGCAGCCGTCGTCGGGGTACATGAACGGGATGCACGGCGCCGGCACGGTCAGCGGGGGACAGGTCGTGGCGCCGAGCTGGTCGAAGATGTGCTGGGTCCTCGCCGCCGACGGGCACCTCAGCCACCACCAGAGCCAGTCCCACCACCGCTTCCAGAACGGCGGCCTAGGGACCTTCGGCACGTGGTCCGGCTTCTTGGGGAAAGGGGGAAGGTCCGGACCGTCGGGTCCAGGCGTGTACTCCATCACGTCCACGACGACGTGCGAATCGTCCTCGGTGATGATCAACGCCCCCTCGCCGTCCGAGGCGCGCCGCAACGCCTGTGCCAGGTCGGGCCCGTCCGGCCCGCTCAGCTTCACCCGATGCACGGCATGCGAGTAGGCCAGCTCGACGAGCAGTTCGTCACCGCGTTCCACGAGTCCGACAACCCGGGTGACGAGCGGGAGCAGCACCCGGGTCACCGCGCCCCGGGCGGGGTCCACCTCGACGTACACCGGCCTGCGTTGCTCACGCAGCTGCACCAGCACCATGCGGTAGCCCGTCGACCTCGGGTCAGCGGCGTCGAGGCGGACCCGTCGCCCGTCGAGCATGACGATGGTGTCGCCGCCCTCCTCGGCGGGCTCCTCAATGCTGATCGACGTGGCGACGATCGCGTTCTCATCCCTCATCCCGGTCTCCTGACAGTGTTGAGGCGTTGAGGATTACGGCGACGCCTCCGATGATCCGACCCGTGTCGACCCGTCGCTGTACGAGGTCGACCCGATGGCCGTGTCCCGGTTCCGCGCCCTCGGGCAGTTCGACCTTCAGGCCGACTACGAGTGGTGAGAACGGGGCGGCGCCGAGCGGCACCGGCTCGTCGGGCAGCTCGGCCTGCCAGGCGTCGGGGAAGCGCCGCAGGACGGCATCAAGGTCGGCCGAGGCCAACACGGCGCGCGCGAGGGGCGCGACCGGCGCCGAGGGTGCGACTCCGCCACAATCGAACTGCGTCGGAGCCTCCTGCACACGGGACCGCACCGGATATTCGACGAGGGGACGGGGGGCCAGGCCCGCGTTGTTGAGCAGTTCGGCCGATCGGTGGACCACCGCGACCCGCAGCCCGGGATCGGAACGCCGTACGTGCACGAGCTGCTTCTCGCCAAGCCGGTTGGTCAGTACGACCGGGACGACAACGTATTCCCCCGGTACCAGGTCGACCACGGTGAGGTTCTTCTGCGCGAGATTCCGGGCCTGCCAGACGTGGCCGCCGGCCGCGGGATCATCGAAACGGCTCAGCACCGAGGCGACCACACAGGTATGGGATCCGGGCGCTGGCACCGACGCCTCGGGCCAGCGGGCCTTGACTACGCGGGTCTCGCCCGGCGCCAGGTCGAACTCGGCCTTCACCGCCGTGGCCTCGAAGAAGTCGGCCGGGAAGACGAACTCCGTCCCCGCGTACCCGGTCGCCCGGAACGTCACCACGAAGTGCGCCGCCGCACCGGCGCCGGCCCGGTTGCGTACCCGGGCGTGGAACCAATTGTCCTGGCCGTACTCCGGATTCTGGTGGATGGTGCCACCGTCGTCCGCGGTGCGGACCCAGAGATCGGGGGAGTCCCAGAACGCGCCCGCCCAGTTGTCCGCCCCGGGATCGGCGATATCGTCGCGCAGCCACAGGGCGGGAGCCGGGATGGGGTCGGGCAGGCCGTAGACGAACCGGTGGAAGGCGTGCACCACCCGGACGTCGCCGCTGCGCGCGACCAGATGCTCCTCCAGCCGCTCGGTCGACAGTGGTAGACCGCCCGCCTGGGACTTGTACAGGGACCGCATGTGGGTGTTGAGGGGCCCGGCACCCGTGATCGCGGCCAGTCCCCTGAAGAGCGCGCTGCCCGAGACGTACGAGGCGGTCGGAGTGTGGCGCTGCCAGGGGTCCCGCGAGCACAGGGCTACGGGCGGGGCGGTGAAGTCGAGGGGGACGGCGTCGTTCGCTCCGTCGTCGTGGAACGTGGTGAAGCCCTCGTCCCACCACCCGTCGGACTGGTCTGCGGGCTTGAGGCCGCGGGCGAACCAGCTGTGGAACGTCTCGTGCAGGAGGGCGTCGGCGGACGTGGTCGTCCCTCC
Source organism: Streptomyces sp. NPDC001868 (assembly GCF_040297125.1). Taxonomy (NCBI): domain Bacteria; kingdom Bacillati; phylum Actinomycetota; class Actinomycetes; order Kitasatosporales; family Streptomycetaceae; genus Streptomyces; species Streptomyces sp. NPDC001868. The sequence goes on from NZ_JBEOYO010000088.1 coordinate 15,362, forward strand.
TTCGTACTCCATGCCCCCGCTGCCGGTGAAGTACGCGACGTACCGGTCGTCATGGAGGTAGCCGCCATAGCCGTTCTCGTTGTCGACGAGGAGGGTACGGATCGCGGCGATCTGAGCCGCGAGGTCGACGGCCGAGCCGGCCGGCCGCCACGCCTCGATGGTGACCGTTTTGCCGGACACCGGCAGGAGCGCGGTTCCGGTGGTCCGCTCGACCGTGTCGGACGCCCGGATCTCCAGCAATGGGGACACCGAGCTGGACCGGGCAGGGAACGCCACCGTCCAGTGGCGGGCGGCGAGTTCGGTGACGGAGCCGTTGGTGATCACCGAGTGTGGGACGGCCGTGTTGTCGATCCGGATGTTCAGGTCGATGGAGTACTGGTCGAACTGCAGGTTGGCCGGCAGCCAGGCCTCGAGGTAGCGGGCGCGGTTCAAGTCGGACAGCGCGAGTGTGAAGGTCAGCCGGGGACCCGGCGCCCACTCGATTCTCGGCAGATAGGAGCCGCTGAGCTGGCTGTCCGGGACGGCCAGGGGGTACCGCACACGCAGGGTGTGCACCGACCCCGCGCTCTGGCCCGACTCGATGACGCGCAGATCGGTGAAGGAACCGGTCCCGAAGGCATGGTGGGCCAGCTTGGCCGCGGGGAACGGCGTGCCGTCCAGCCACGCCTGGGAGACCGACTGACGCAGGTCGAAGAAGGGGTTCCCGGAGGTCGGCCCCACGGTGTAGGTGAGGGTCGCGTCGGCCGAGCCCGAAGCGGACGCACCGTCGAAGACGATCGACGCCGTGATGGAGCTGATGTCGATCGGGACGGCGAGCAGTCCGTCGACCGTTTTCGGAGGTGGAGCCACTTCCCAGTTGCCGGCCATGGTCCCCTCCCGGTTCAGCCGGAGCCCGAGTCCGGATGACCGAACTCGATGTCCAGGCTGATCTTCCTCACCGTGACCTTGGTGACGTCCGCTCCGTCGACGCCGAGGCGTTCGAGCAGAGCGTGCGCCGCCGCGCCGTCGGCGCGTGCGCTCAGCCCGCTCAGCCCGCCGCCTTCCGCATTCGCCGTCAGGCCGGGATCGACGGTGTAGCGCATCCCGCCGATCTCCATCCCGTCGGCCAGCAGGGACACCTTGATCGTCTGGTCGCCGGCGGCCCGCAGCTCCTCGGCGGTGAACGACGCGCCCGGCACCAGCTGCAGATTCAACCTCTGCTTCTCGCCCGGGTTCAGCCGGAATCCGTTCGCCGCGTCGTTGAGGTCGAGCGCCCACCCCTTGTCTGCGAGGACGGTCGGCATGGTGACCCTGAGCTTCATGTGCGCGGGCCGGGGCAGGTTGTTGCCGGCGACGAAGACCGTGTCGGCCATCGACGAGATCAGGGCCTCCGGGCCCGCGCCGCCGGGCACGAGGGTGACGTTGCGTTGGCCGATGTTGTTGTCGTTCGGCACCAGCCGCCATTCCTCGATCGACTCTGAGCCGGTGAAGTGCACCACGTTGCTCGGGTCGCCCGCAGTGGAGGCGATCATCAGCGCGCAGTCATGGCCGTGCATGTTCTCGTTGGGCACCCACTCGAACGGACCGAACACGACCTCCGCCGCGTCGTTCGCCGCGACACTGGGCGCGGTCAGCCCCGCCGCCGGCGACATGGGCGTGAAGTCGCCCGGCCAGCTGAGCCCCGCTCCGGGCAGGCAGTGGTAGCCCTGGACGGTCACGGTCCCCGTAGGCGAGGTACCGCGGTTCTTGACCTGCACATAGAAGAAGTTCTTCGTGCCCGCGATGGCGTTCTGGTGTCCGGGCAGACCGTCGGGCGCGTTCCGGTTCCACATCGACTGATTCGCCCAGTGCACCTGCTGGAACTCGTACTCCCCGGCGCGGCCGTCGTCGATGTACACGTCGACGTCCGGCGGCTTGCCGCCGTACGATCCCTGCTTCTCGAACCCCCAGCGGATCACCTTGTTGTAGGCACCGCCGGACAGGCCCTCGGACAGCCAGTTCTCCAGGTCCGCTCCCTGCAGCTCCTCGCACCACAACTGGGCGCCGCGGCCGGGGACCCGGGTCATGGTGACGGGGTCCACGTTGTCGGGGTTGGTGCCGGGGGTGAGCTGCCCGATGGCGCGCAGGATCAGGTACGTAGCGGCTCGGGAGGCGAACAGCCGCCTTCCGAGGTCCGGGTGGTCGCCGCCGATCGCGCGGTAGATCCGGAAGTGGCAGGTGGCCAGGATCTCCTCGCTCTGGTAGTTCTCGTCGTCCTCGGGGCCGCCCCATCGCCACGTGCGGTCGAAGCGACGCGAAGCCAAGGGCCGGAACGGTGCGTAGCGGAACCGCTCCGCCGTCCCCCGCAACGCGGACTCCGGGTCCATCTGCAGCGCGGCCAGGCCGTCGCCGGCGCTGTGGGCGAAGCCGAAGGTGCCCGTGCCCACGTGGTCTCCGAGAGACCCGTGACCACCCATCTCGTGCCAGTGCACCCACGGGTCGACCGCGCGGCCCAGGGGCTGAGCGGTGTTGGTGAGGTCGCACAGTGAGTAGCACATGTGGCCTGTGCCGCCGATGCCGTTGGGCGCCCAGTGCGCGTTGATGGCATCCGTGCCTGTGCCGCGGTGGTCGACCGGGATGGGGAACTCCGTCCCGTCGAAGTAGGTTTCGATCGGGAAGCCCAGGTCGGCGATCCTGCGGAACAACTGGGTCTGGTGGTAATAGGCGTTGACCGCCGCGAAGTCATTGGTCCGCGGCGCGAAGTTGAAGTCCGACCCCGACGGACGGGTGGGAGGGGTCTGGTTCGGAGCTTCAACGTCCTGGACGACCACGAACGTGCCCCGCAGTTTCTGCGACCCGTTGACCGGAGAGTCGAGATGGTGGAGGACCTCGCTCGAGTCGTGGTTCTGCAGGATCGCGTCGCTGTCGTCAGCGCTGACGGTCAGATCACCGGTGCCCACATTGGGGTCGACACGGAAGACCATGCCGTTGACGAAGCAGGTCTGGCACTCGACGTAGAGGACGGAGCCGGTCTCCACCTCGGAGAGGAGGAGCCAGACCAGATTGCCGTACCCGGGAACGTCGTGCCGGACGATCATCTCGGCACACAGGTACGTGCGTCCGGGCTCGATCGACCCGTCGACCGGAGCGACGTCCGGGAACGGCGGTGTGGTGTCCTCCCTGGTCGGGGCCCCCACCTCGCCCGAGGGGTACGGCAGGTCCTCGTCGGGGGGTGCCGGCCTGCCGGCGAAGCGAAGCTCCGGCTGGTAGCGGTAGGCGACGAACCGTCCGTTCATGAGGCCTGTCCCGGCGGTGCCGCCGTTCCGCTCTTCGGCGGCCAGCCCGGTGAGTCCGAGCGTGCGCCGGACGACGCGTGTCGCTTCCTTCACCTCGGCCGGGATCTCGGCCTCCGCGTCCGCGCGGTGCGCGACGCGGCCAAGGAATCCGGCACCGTCCTGGAAGAGCTTGCGGTAGGAGTCGATCCGCTCCTCGCTCGGCAGCCGGCCTTCCAAGCCGGGTTCCGTGTTGTTCGTGACGCCGACGACCCGGTTCGGCCCGTGCTTCACCTTGACCGAGATCCCGCGACGGAACACCGGCACGTCGAAGTAGGTCTGCGTGAAGGCGACGGTCGTTCCGTCGAAGAGCCTCTTGTCGTCCTCGAGCCGGTACTCGACGTCCCTCTCCTCGGGCGCCATGGCCGCTGCCCTCATGCGTAGGTTGCCGAGATGCGGCCGCGCAAGCCCGAGCACGTCCGCGGCTTCCCTGAGGTAGGCGCTCGCCGCCTCGATGGGATCGTTCTTCTCGCTGGCCTGGAGCTCCTGGCTGTGCCGGATGTGCGTGACGTTTACGCCGTCCTTGGTGATGTGACCCTTGACCGAGCCGTCGTAGAAGGTGGGCATCGAAATCTTCCCGTCCAATGGGCCTGGAACCTGTCCAGGGACGTGTTCCGGCGCCGCCTTGAATAACGGCTGATACGCCGTCAGTGTGGGATGGGGGCGGACCGTCGCACGGCAACGGGAACAGCCTGCGGCGACCACGCCACTGCTTCCGCGAGGAAATGCGTACAACGCGTGCAGAAATTCAGGCTTCGATTTCGAGCCTACGCCGCGGCTTTCCCGGTGTCGATTCGGCAAGACACCCTGGGCTTGACCGATACCAGCTCCACCTCGCCGTTCGTGAACGCGATGACGAAGTCCTCATGCCCCTCGCATACGACGTAGTCGATGGCGTCCTGGGTGAGCATGGCCAGACAAGCCTGAGCTGCCACCTCGGCCTGGTACCGATACAAACTGAGCTTGTTCCGTTTTGACGGACACCATCGGTGTGGTGGTCAGGCCGCGAGGGCGGTTTCATAGTCGGTGGGCTGCGGTAGCCGAAGCTGCTGTGCAGCCGGTGCAAGTTGTGCCAGCCCTCGATGAAGTCGAAGATCGCGGTGCGGGCAAAGGCCCGACTGTGCCAGGCGTCGGTGCCGAGCAACTCGCGTTTGATGGTGGCAAAGAAGGACTCGGCGAGGGCGTTGTCCCAGCATTGCCCGGTGCGTCCGACCGATAGACGGATGCCCAACTCATCTTCCAGGACGGCGAATTGCTGACTGGTGTATTGGCAGCCGCGATCCGAGTGGAAGATCACCGGATGGGCAGAGCAACGCTGCCGGCAGGCAGATCGCAGAGCCTCGGCGACCAGGTCGGTCCGCAGATGGTCGGCGGTGGCCCAGCCGACCACCCGCCGGGAGGCGATGTCGATGACCGTGGCCAGATAGAGCCAGCCCTCGTCGGTCGGAACGTAGGTGATGTCGCCGCACCAGCGGGTACTGAGTCCCGCGGCGTCGGTAGCGAAGTTGCGGACCACGAGGTCGGGCCGGAGGCTGGCTCGTGGATCAGGAACCGTGGCCACATGCCGTCGTCTGCGGTGCCGGCCCTCCAGACCGGCCGCTCGCATCAGCCGGGCAACCCGGCGGCGGCCACAGTCAGCACCGTCCTGCTTGAGCACGGCATGGACGCGCGGGGCTCCATCGGTTCCGCGTGAAGGCTCGTGGACTGCGGCGATCTGCAGGGTGAGCTCGGCGTCCTGGACGGCGCGGGGACCGGGCTTGCCGGTGCGGCAGGCGTAGAAGGCGGTGCGGGAGACCTTGAGCAGTTCACATGCGCGCTTGACTCTGTGACCGTCGCACGCTTTGGGCAGGTCGGGTTCACGCAGAGCGACCCGGGCCACCGCCTCGGCGTCGATCGGGTCGGACTTCCCGCGCTCGCGGGCCGAGCGCTTGCGGTTCTTCAGCCAGGTTCCGATGCGCTTGGCCCCGCTGCGGCGGATCGCGGCCGGCGTCTGGTAGGGGGTCAGCAGCATGACCGGACCCTTCTTGCTCAGGTTCAGTGCCGACTCCAACGCAGAGAAGAACTCCAGCAGTTGGGCCCGCAGCCGGTCGGTCTGACGGGTGCGGTCGTTGACCAGGTCGAGGCGGCGGGCGGTGAGGGCGCGCAGGTCGACGCCTACGCAGCCGCGACCGCCGTCCTGTCCGGCCGCGCGAGCGGCCGGCCGAAGACCCGCGACGGCATCGTCGAGGCCATCCGGTCCCTGCGGGTCGTCCGCCGCTCGGCCATCAAATCCGCACCCAGACGATCAACCAGATTCGCACCCTCATCGTCTCCGCCCCCGCCGAGGTGCGCGAACGCCTGCGCGGCCTGCCCACCTACCAGTTGATCGCGCAGCTTGCCCGTTTCCGCCCCGACACTGACCTCGCCGACCCAACCTGCGCGGTCCGGACCGCGCCGCGGCGTCCGGCTCGCCGATACCAGCACCTCACCGAGGAGATAGCCGAGGCCGACACCGAACTCGACGCCCTGGTCGCGCAGGCAGCCCCGCGTCTGATCGAGCTGGTCGGTATCGGCACCGAGACGGCCGCCCAGCTCCTGATCACCGCCGGAGACAATCCCGACCGGCTGAAGTCCGCAGCCTCCTTCGCCCACCTCTGCGGAGCATCCCGATCTCCGCCGACTCGGGACGGACCTACCGCCACCGTCTAAACCGCGGCGGCGACCGCCAGGCCAACCACGCCCTCCACACGATCGCCCTCGTGCGGATGCGCTACGACCCCCGCACACGGCTCTACGCCACGCGGCGCACGGCCGAAGGCATGTCGAAGAAGGACATCTTCCGCGCCTCAAACGCTTCATCGCGCGCGAGGTCTACAAGTACCTGACCAGCATAAACATCCCACAGAACCAACTCCTGCAGACCACTTGACGATCTATGGGAGCTTCCAGCTCTGACCCACGCTTGGAAGGTAGGGCAAGCTGAGTGAGTGCGTCGAAACCCGTATGCGCGGGGTGCGGGGCCGCGTCACGGCCGGGCGAATAGACGAACATGAGACGCCCGCGGTGGCGACGGTCCACTCAGCCGAAAGGCTCGTCTACTTGATGCTTCACCGCACTGCCGTCCCAACTTCCAGGCTCTCACCCATCAGGTTGGTGTGCTGGGCCTGTTGGAAGTAGGGGCAGGATCCTCTTGCGCAGCCGGCTGCCGTCGTGGTCGGCCCGGTCCCGGCTCGCGGACCTCACAGCCGCAACCGGATCTCATCCCCCGCCCGTTGACACCCTTTCAGCCATCTACTGTCGCACCAGAGGCAGGCCGGCTGCGGTGGCCGCCACCATGCGTTTCAGTGTGGGGCGGAACGGCGGGAACGCCCCCGCGATTTCCGGCTCGCGCGCGTACAGTTCACGCAGCGCCTCAGGCGGACGGGTGATGGGAAACAGCTTCGCGACGAAAGCGCTGGCTGTCATCACGAGTGCGGCGCCATCGGCGGGGGTCAGTTCGGGGCAGGCGACGGAGATGCGCTGGCCGACCGCCCAGTAGGTGTCGATGGCCCACCTCTTGAAGACCTTCAGCACCTCCACGGACACATTGTGCTCGAGCATCGTCTCCGCGTGCGTGGTCAAATCACAGTAGAGCGGCCGGTCCACGAAGGCATCCGCGAGAACGCCGGCTGTTGCCTCGGTCCCACTCACTTCTTGCAACCGGGCACTGACCACGCTCGCCCACTCAGAACCCGCGCTCATCAGCAGATGCAGGTAGATCTCCTCGCGCGTGCCGAAGTAGCGCAGCACGTTGGACTTGGCGAGTCCGACCGCGGTCGCGATGTCCTGCAGGCTGACCCTGGCCACGCCGGAGCGCTCGGCGAGCTCCCGAGCGGCGGTGAGGATGGCCTCGCGCCGCTGCTCCTTCTGATCAGGGCGTCGAGCCCGCTGGAATGGCGCTGACATGACCGTTCATCCTAGTCCAGATCTAACAGAACACCCATCTCTTGTTAAGGGACTGGTGTTCTGTTAATGTCCCGGCATCCGGCAACCCCATCGCGCTCCCGGGAGTGAAAGACCATCGCCGCCACCTCGACCAACCTCAGTCAGACCATTGACGACTTCGTTGCCGCCTTCAACGAGCCGAGCCCCGATCTCGACAAGGTCATGTCCTTCTTCGCCGACGACGCCGTGTACCTGCCCGGCCACCTTCCGGAGCGACGTGGCATCGCGGCGATCCGCAAAGAGTTCGAGCCGCACTTCGCCGGGCGCTACGGCGCCATGCACTTCGCCGTGTACGACAAGATCGTCGACGAGCCGAACCGGCGCGCCACGATCCGCTGGGCCTGCCGGCTCGACATGAGCGGAGAGCCCGGCCGTCATGTGCCTTTGCCACTGCGCCTGTTCGCCCGTGCGCGCTACGGCGGCCGCATGCAGTGGCACGGTGTGGACGTGTTCCACTTCGACACCGCAGGACGTATCAGCGGCAAGTTCACCTACGCCATGTTCCGGTTGCCGCTGTGGGAGCGAGGCTGACAGGGCTCCCCGACGGTCCGACCCACCCGAGACGACCCCACTCGCCCATGCCCGTCGTACCTCCCCTGGGGAAAGCTCGGGCCCGCGCGCACTTATACGGAAACGAAATGACACTTCTCAAGTCATGGCGGCCCCTGCTCGCCTTCGTGGTCACCGGCGGACTCCTGGTGTCGCTCTGCTACTTGGCCCTGCGGCCAGAACATCGCCTGGCCGTACCGGAGGGGGCCGCCTCCGGGTCGCTCACCATGCGCCCCTGCGACTACGACACCGAAGCCGGAACCGTCGCCGCCGACTGCGGCACACTCGCCGTCCCGGAGAACCGGCGCGACCCCAAGTCCGAGCTGATAGCACTTCCCGTCACCCGCGTCCGGGCCACTTCCGCAGACCCCGCGGAACCGATCTTCCGACTGGGCGGCGGCCCCGGAAGAACGAACATGGACTTCCCGCAGGCAAGCCGACTCACCGGCCGACACGATGTGGTCCTGGTCGGTTACCGGGGCATCGATGGATCGCGCCGTCTGGACTGCCCCGAGGTCACCGCGGTCATGCAGTCCGCCGACGGAATCGCGGGACCGAAGACACTGCCTGCCACGACCAAAGCGTTCGAACTGTGTGCGGACCGTCTCACCGAGGACGGGATCGACCTCACCGGCTACTCCGCTCTCCAGCGGGTGGAGGACCTGGAAGCGGCCCGTACCGCCCTGGGCTACTCACAGATCAACCTCCTCAGCTCCAGTGCTGGAACACGCACCGCCATGATCTACTCCTGGCGGCACCCGAAGGCGCTGCACCGCTCCGCGATGGTCTCGGTCAATCCGCCCGGCCACTTCTTCTGGGACCCGCGCATCACCGATGCGCAGTTCGCCCAGTACACACGGCTGTGCGATGACGACGACGCCTGCGCCGCGCGTACATCCGACCTCGCCGAATCGATCCGGAAGACCGCCGGCGAGATCCCTGAACGCTGGGGGCCCTTTCGCATCAAGGACACCAACGTCCGGGTTCTGAGCCAGTACGCCATGCATCACAACGGTCCGGCCTCGGCACCGAACAACGCTCCGACCGTCCTCGACGCCTACCTCAGCCGGGACACCGGCGCCTTGTGGGCGATGTCTGTCCTCGGTGACCTCACACTGCCGGATTCCATCGTCTGGGGCGAGTTCGCTTCCTTCGCCATGATCGATGGACCAGCAGCACAGCGCTATTACGACAGCGGTGGCGATCCGGGCTCGACCCTGGGCAACGCCTCAACCGACTTCCTGTGGGCCGGCGGGTCCGGTCTGTCCACGGTATGGCCGGACAGCCCCGACAACGCCAAGTATCGCCAGATGCGGCCCAGTGACGTCGAAACCCTCCTCGTCAGCGGTGAGGTCGATTTCTCCACCCCGGCGCAACTGGCCACCGACGAACTGCTGCCTGCCCTGTCCCGGGGACAGCAGGTGATCCTGCCCGGGCTGGGCCACACCGCCGACTTCTGGGAGCACCGTCCCGAAGCCGGAAAACGTCTACTGACCACCTTCTTCGACACCGGCAAGGTGGACAGGTCCCAGTTCGACAAGCGGCCCGTCGACTTCGAGGCCGTTCCGTTGAGCATGTCCACAGTGGCCAAGCTGCTGATCGGAGTCACCCTGGCCGGCGCAATCCTCGGCCTCGCTCTGCTCGCCGTGATCGCACGCTGGTCGCGCAGGCGTGGTGGCTTCGGTCCCCGCGCGAGTGTCTGGGTACGAACCGGGGCCGTGATCCCGCTCGGCCTTGGCGGATGGCTGCTGGGGGTTCTGCTGATCTGGACGGTAGGTCCCGATGACTTCGTGGCCAGCGCGAGCGTGATCGTGCCCGGCACGGGCCTGATGGTAGGCCTCGGCGCCTATCTGGCCTGGACCCGTGATGAGCGCTCATCCCAGATGCGACGCGCAGGGTTGGTGGCCGCGGTCTGCGGGGCCTTCCTCGGGGCATGGATCGGCTGTTACGCGCTTTCCGGTCTCCTGGCGCCTGCTGCAGCCATAGTCGGTGCAGGTGCGGCAGCGAATCTTGGGTTGCTGTGCGTCGAGCACTTCCGCAGGTGGCCGGACCGCATTTGGCGCACACCGGCGATGCGCAAGAGCTCTTGAGTCCGTAGGACGAAGACTATGGGATGATGCGCCTTGGCGCCTTCGCGATCGGTGGGGCCGGCGTCAGGCGCTTGCACGTCGTCGCGGTCGGTGGGGCCGGC
>NZ_JBEOYO010000089.1:0-22611 GCF_040297125.1 Streptomyces sp. NPDC001868
GTCCACGCTAGGACGGGGAGGGCCGCAGGCCCTCTAGGGGCGCGGGGAACTGCGCGAGAAGCCCCCACGCACCCGCAGACGAACAACCGCCCCAGGGGGTCGAAGGGGCGCAGCCCCTGGGATGGGACGGGTAGGGGCGGCGGGGGCGAAGGGAATGCCACCGCGAAGCCGAAGGTTGCCCACCCCGGGGACCGAGAACCGTACGGGCGTACCCTGGTGGACGCCGAAGAATCGAAGCACAGGGAGCCGATGTGTCCGCAGTCGCACCCGACGGACGCAAGATGCTGCGCCTGGAGGTCCGGAACAGCCAGACCCCCATCGAGCGCAAGCCCGAGTGGATCAAGACCCGGGCGAAAATGGGCCCCGAGTACACGAAGATGCAGGCGCTCGTGAAGAGCGAGGGGCTGCACACGGTCTGCCAGGAGGCGGGCTGCCCCAACATCTACGAATGCTGGGAGGACCGCGAGGCCACCTTCCTCATCGGCGGCGACCAGTGCACCCGCCGCTGCGACTTCTGCCAGATCGACACCGGCAAGCCCGAGGCCCTCGACCGCGACGAGCCCCGCCGCGTCGGCGAGTCCGTGGTCACCATGGACCTGAACTACGCCACCATCACCGGCGTGGCCCGTGACGACCTGGAGGACGGCGGCGCCTGGCTGTACGCCGAGACGGTCCGCCAGATCCACCAGCAGACGGCGGGGCGCGAGTCCGGCCAGACCAAGGTCGAGCTGCTGGCGCCCGACTTCAACGCCGTACCGGAGCTGCTGGAGGAGGTCTTCGCCTCCCGCCCCGAGGTGTTCGCGCACAACGTCGAGACGGTCCCCCGGATCTTCAAGCGCATCCGCCCCGGCTTCCGCTACGAGCGCTCCCTGAAGGTCATCACCGAGGCCCGGGACTACGGTCTGGTCACGAAGTCGAACCTGATCCTCGGCATGGGCGAGACCCGCGAGGAGGTCAGTGAGGCGCTGAAGCAGCTGCACGACGCCGGCTGCGAGCTGGTCACGATCACCCAGTACCTGCGTCCGAGCGTCCGCCACCACCCCGTGGAGCGCTGGGTCAAGCCGCAGGAGTTCGTCGAGCTGAAGCAGGAGGCCGACGAGATCGGTTTCTCCGGTGTGATGTCCGGCCCGCTGGTCCGCTCCTCGTACCGCGCCGGCCGTCTGTACCAGATGGCCGTCGAGAAGCGCGGCGCGTACGCCGCTTCGCAGGCCGTCTGACCCCGTCGCCGCCCCTCACCGGCCCTTCCGCCAAATGGCACGCAGTGCCATCAGATCGTGTGAATCTGAGCACAAGCAGCTACTCGCCAGTAATGGCCGATTGACCGCGGTCCTGACCGTCCTCGCAGATGAGGGCAGTGTCAGGGCCGCGTCGAGGTTTGAGGGCGCCGCATCAAGGCTTCACTGCCGTTTGACCGGTCGGTCACGCCCTGGTAACACCAATCAGTGACCCTGGTTTCACACCCGGTACAGGGTCCTAGCCAGAGCAGCCATCCCGAGGGGGGACCTCCCATGCAGGCCGCACCCGTTCGTGCCACAGCGATCCCGTCGTTCACCGATGCACTCCGTGCCGTCGAGTCGCTGCTCATGAGCAGTGGTCAGCGCACCGCCCGTCGCAACGCCTGGACCTCCGTCCTGGAGGACCGCCGCCGCGCCAAGGACCGCGTCGAGGCCGAGCGCGTCCTCGAAGCCGCCGTCGCCTCGCGCACCTCGTAACCACGGCCCGCTTCTCCCCGCACCATCTCGCACGGCTCGAACGACCCCGCACGACCCCGCACGACCCCGCACGACCTCGCTCGCGCACGACCGCCGTTCCACGCCGGCACCGCCGCCGCCCGGCGCCGCTTCCCCAGCGCCGCACCGGTCTCCGGTCCCCACCGGCACCGCCGTCGTCCCCGCTCCCCCGGACACGTAGACTTCGTGCCATGGCGAGGAAGGAACCCGCAGCGGACGCTGCGACCCCCGGGCGACTCAAGCAGATCGCTCTGACGTACAAGATGACCCGCAGGGCCGACAAGAAGATCGGTCTTGTACTCGCGGCTGTCGGAATCATCACCTTCGGTGTCTTCCTCGCGATCGGTTTCTTGATCGGTCACCCCATCTATCTCGGCATCCTGGGCCTCCTGCTCGCCTTCCTCGCGACGGCGATCGTGTTCGGACGGCGGGCCGAGCGGGCCGCGTTCGGGCAGATGGAGGGCCAGCCGGGTGCCGCGGCCGCGGTGCTGGACAACGTGGGCCGTGGCTGGACCACGACCCCCGCGGTGGCGATGAACCGCAGCCAGGACGTGGTGCACCGGGCGGTCGGCAAGGCCGGCATCGTCCTGGTCGCCGAGGGCAACCCGAACCGGGTGAAGAGCCTGCTGGCCGCCGAGAAGCGGAAGATGGCCCGCATCGTGGCGGACGTCCCGGTGCACGACCTGGTCGTGGGCACGGGTGACGGTCAGGTCGAGCTGAAGAAGCTCCGCACGACCATGCTCAAGCTGCCGCGCGTCCTCTCCGGCCCCCAGGTGACCGCCACCAACGACCGGCTGCGCGCGATGGGCGACCTGATGAGCAACATGCCCCTCCCCAAGGGCCCGATGCCCAAGGGCATGCGGATGCCGAAGGGCGGCCCCAAGGCCCGTTGAGACGCCGACCGACCGCCACTTGATGAAGGGCCGGCCCGGAACCCGTGAAGTCCATGGGTTCCGGGCCGGCCCTTCGGCTGTCGGGGGCTACCGGACGACGGGCTCCAGCACCAGGTCCGCCGGCCGGCCGTCCTCCAGGTCTCCCCCGTAGTAAGGCACCTTCAGGACGAAGGTCCTCAGTGCCGCCTTGGCGTTGAGGAAGCGCATCTCCATGACGAGGATCCGCTCCGGATCGGCGCCGCCGAGGTCGGGGCGCACAGGGATGCCACTGGCCGGTCAGCGGGAGCCGGTGCGGGTCGTGCGGGGATCAGATCCTGACCTCGACCGTGCGCGCGAGCCGGTCGTGCAGGCCCCGGCCGTCGCGGTCCCAGACCAGGGCGGGGATGGCGAGGCAGAGCAGGGCCGTACGGACGAGGGCGCGCCAGGGGTTCACCGTGCCGGTGTCCTGGGCGACGACGCGGAGGCCGAAGAGGCGCTTGCCCGGAGTGAAGCCGATGGTGCCCAGCGTGAGGGCGTGAAGCAGGAAGAAGATGAGCAGGGCCCAGTTGCTGGTGGCCTGGTCGTAGCCGTCGGTGATCAGGCCGTATGCGATCAAGAGGCAGAGACCCCAGTCGACGGCGAGGGCGCCGAGGCGGCGGCCGGGGCGGGCGATGGAGCCCTTGCCCTCCTCGGGCAGACCGAGCTGCTCTCCCCGGTATCCGAAGTCGATTCCGGCTTCCTCCGCGGCTTCGCGGGGGCCCGAGAGCCACGATCCGATTGCTTGCCTCTTGTCCACCCGACCACGGTACTGCCACCGTTCTGCCATACGGACAGGTGGGGTGCGGGGTGGGATGTCCGGTTAACTTGCGCGAAACAAATGGGTCACGTACGAGAAACCACCCGTCCCTAGGGTCGACGACAGCGTGTGCCACCGCACTGGCAGCACGAACGAACTACCACCCCGGCAGGACGTCGGGAGTAGGAGGAGCTGGATGTTCCAGAACGCCGACGAGGCCAAGAAGTACATCGCGGACGAGGACGTCAAGTTCGTCGACGTCCGCTTCTGCGACCTGCCGGGCGTGATGCAGCACTTCACGATCCCTGCGGAGGCCTTCGACCCGGCCGAGGAGCTCGCCTTCGACGGCTCCTCGATCCGCGGCTTCCAGGCCATCCACGAGTCCGACATGGCGCTCCGCGCCGACCTGTCCACCGCGCGCGTCGACCCGTTCCGCCGCGACAAGACGGTCAACATCAACTTCTTCATCCACGACCCGATCACGGGCGAGCAGTACTCCCGTGACCCGCGGAACGTGGCGAAGAAGGCGGAGGCGTACCTCGCGTCGACCGGTATCGCCGACACCGCTTACTTCGGCCCCGAGGCCGAGTTCTACGTCTTCGACAGCGTGCGTTTCGCCACCTCGGCGAACGAGTCCTTCTACCACATCGACTCCGAGGCGGGCGCCTGGAACACCGGTGCGCTGGAGGACAACCGCGGTTACAAGGTCCGCTACAAGGGCGGTTACTTCCCGACCCCGCCGGTCGACCACTTCGCCGACCTGCGTGCCGAGATCTCCCTGGAGCTGGCCAAGTCCGGCCTCCAGGTCGAGCGCCAGCACCACGAGGTGGGCACCGCCGGCCAGGCCGAGATCAACTACAAGTTCAACACGCTGCTCGCCGCGGCCGACGACCTCCAGCTCTTCAAGTACATCGTGAAGAACGTGGCCTGGCGCAACGGCAAGACCGCGACCTTCATGCCGAAGCCGATCTTCGGTGACAACGGCTCGGGCATGCACGTCCACCAGTCGCTGTGGTCGGGCGGCTCCCCGCTCTTCTACGACGAGGCCGGTTACGCGGGCCTGTCGGACACCGCCCGCTTCTACATCGGCGGCATCCTCAAGCACGCCCCGTCGCTGCTGGCCTTCACCAACCCGACGGTGAACTCGTACCACCGCCTGGTGCCCGGCTTCGAGGCCCCGGTCAACCTGGTCTACTCGCAGCGCAACCGCTCCGCGGCCATGCGTATCCCGATCACGGGGTCGAACCCGAAGGCCAAGCGCGTCGAGTTCCGCGCGCCCGACTCCTCCGGCAACCCGTACCTCGCCTTCTCGGCGCTGCTCCTCGCGGGCCTCGACGGCATCAAGAACAAGATCGAGCCGGCCGAGCCGATCGACAAGGACCTCTACGAGCTGGCCCCCGAGGAGCACGCGGGCGTCCCGCAGGTCCCGACCTCCCTCCCGGCCGTCCTCGACTCGCTTGAGCGCGACCACGAGTTCCTCCTCCAGGGCGACGTCTTCACGCCGGACCTGATCGAGACGTGGATCGACTACAAGCGCGCCAACGAGATCGCCCCGCTGCAGCTGCGCCCGCACCCGCACGAGTTCGAGCTGTACTTCGACGTGTGATCGGCACGGCGGCCGAGTCGGTCGTCACGCTCGTCATGCTCGACGCGTAGTCCTGCAGTCCTGGTCCTGTAGTCCTGCGGTCCTCACAACGGCGCCCCCGTTCCCGCTTTCCGGGACGGGGGCGCCGTCGTATGGTTCTGGGTCGTATGGTTCTGGCACGACTGTTCGAAGAGACTACGGGGAGACACGGGGATGCCCGAACAGGACGACGACGAGCGCGAGTTCGACATCAAGTGGGCGGACAACGCCGAGCTCAAGGAGCCCTCCGCTCGGGCCCGGATGCTCGCCGCGCGCTGGAAGGAGAACCCGCCCGAGCCGCAGCCCTTCCGCGCCGATCCTGGGCCGAGGGTGCCGCGACGGTCGTCGTGGGTGTCGACGGTGATCGTGTTCGGGTGTGTGGCGGGGCTGATCGCGTTGATCGGGTACGTCAACTACCGGTCGTCGTACTGAGGGCGGACATGCGCGAAGACCTCCGTGGCGGGGGCGACGCCGCTCGTCGGCTCATGCGGGGCGGGACGCTGCGGGAATCGGTCGATGTCACCGCTCCCGGCGCCTGGCTCGACCTGGACGCGGGCACCCGCTGCTGGATCGGGCGGGACGAGCTGCCGACGCTGGGCGAGGTGGAGGGCCGGCGCATCTGGCGCGGCATCATCCCGCGCCGCGGGGAACTCACCGAGGCCGGGCTCGCGCTCGCCCTGTGCCACCACGACGGCCGGGTGCGGGAGGCGGCGCTGCGGCCGGCCATGGCGTATGCGGATCTTCTGCCGCTGGTCGTCGTCCGGGCCGCCGACTGGGCCGCGCCGGTACGTGAGTGCGCCCGGGCTCTGCTGGCGGAGGCGCTCGACATGGGCACCGCCGTCGCCCTGGCGCCGGTCATCCTGCTCGTCGGCCGTCGCGACCGAGGGGCCTTCGCCGCCGAGATGCTCACCGACGTGCTCCGCCGAGCTCCTTCGGACCGGCTCACGCCTCTCTTCACCGCGCACGACCGTGCCGTACGCCGCTTGGCGTACCGCCTGGCGATCGAGGAACGGCTCCTCTCCCCCGTCGAGCTCGCCCGCGCCGCCGCCCGGGACGGTGACGCAGTCGTCCAGAGCCTGTGCGCCGACGCCGCATGGACCACCGCCGTACCGGAGGCGTCCTACGACGACGTGCTCGAACCCCTCCTCGCCGCCCGTAACCCGCGTGCCCGTTCCGCCGGAGTCACCGCGTTGCGACGGGCCGGGCGGCCGGAACGCGCGGTGGAGTTCCTGGGCGACCGGTCGGCGCTGGTACGGGCCTGTGCGCGGTATGTCCTACGGCGCCACGGGAACGATCCGGCGCCGCTGCACCGGGCCTGGTGCACGGCGACGGACGACCCGGCGCTGCGGCCCGGGCATGTCATCGGGCTCGCCGAGTGCGGGGAGCGGACGGACGCCGAACTGCTGTGGCCGCTGCTCTCCCATCCGGCGCCCGGCGTACGGGCCCGTGCCGTGGCGGCCCTGCGGCTCCTGGACGTGTCCGACGTACGGCGGCTGCGGCCCTTGCTCGACGATCCCGCCCCCGGGGTCGTCCGCGAGACGACCGCCTCCCTGCTGCCGTCGGCGGAGCGGCTGCCCGAGGAATGGCTGACCGAACGGCTCGGGACCGAGCGGTCGCGCCACACACGGGTCGCGGCGTTCCGGTTGCTGGACGCACGGGGTGGGATCGTGCGGCTGCGGGCGGCCGTGGCGCTGCTGGACGACCCGGACGGCAGGCTGCGGACCTGGGCCGGGCAGTCCGTGCAGGGCTGGCATCCGTCGGCGGACGTCCGGCTCGGGGACACGGAAGTGGGCGAGCTTCTCGACCGTGGTCGCCACCTGTTCAGCGACTACGTGCTGCGGAACCGGAAACGGGAGGCCGGGCTCGGCGGCTGAGCCTGCCCCTGCCCTGCCGGGGGCTGGTCTCGACCGCTTCTTGGGGGCGCCCGGGCGCCCACTTGAGAGCGGGACGAGTGACTGCCTGAGTGTGGAGGTGGTTGGGATGGCTGAGCGGTTTCGGAGTGATCCTCGGCTGGTCGTGCGGATGACGGGCACGTTGTTTCTGCTCGGGTTGCTGTATGTGGTGTTCGTGGCCGTGCTGATCGTGCTGCTGCGGAGGCGAGTGCCGAGGGCCGCCCGCGGAGAGCTGGGCGGTGGGCGGGTCGGGGTCGTCTGTCTCTACAAGCGCGGGACGTTCTATCCGTTCGCGCCGGTGGCGGGTCCGCCGGGTGCGGGGCCGCGGCGGGACAACGCGCTGGAGCTGCGGGTGCGGGCCGCCCTCGGGGACGAGTTGAAGGTCGAACCCGAGCTGAACCGGTGGTTCCCGTCTGGGGTACCCCGGGGCTGTGAACTGCCCCGGGGCGCCCTGACTGCCTGTTCGCTGTGCTCGCTCGTCGTTCCCGGGCGGCTTCGTCGCTACTTGGCGCCCTTGTCGCGGTTCTGCCGACGGGTCTCCGTCGGCCGTTCGCGGCGGTAGCGGCGCTCCCACTTCGCCTGCTGGTCACGGCGAGCGCGGTACGCGCGGTACGAAGCGGGCTGGGCCGAGCCGCCGCTCGCCGGGGAACCCGACGAGGACGTCGCCGAGCCTCCCCCCGTGCGGCCGTAGCGGACGTACAGGTAGAGCAGGGCGACTGCGGCCAGCCAGAGGACTTGGTTGGAGAAACCCATGACGACCAGAACCATGGTCGCCGAAAGGATCAAGGTGCCCATGACGGGACTCCTCGGGGCGTGGCGTGGGTGATGGTGATCGTGATGCGATGAGCGTGTGTTGGCTGGGCGTTGGCTGTGCGCGTTGGCTGTGCGTGGAAGAGTAGCCCCGGGGCCGGAAAGTGGTGCCCGTCCTGCGCGGGACCGGTCTCCGCGGATTCCGCTGCGCATCTCCAGGATGCCGGTGTGACGGGTGCGGAGGCATCCCGTTTATCGGGATGCTGGGCCCATGCGACTTGACGATCAAGGGTGGGCGGCGACCCGCGCATGGGTGGACAAGCAGCTGCCGGAGGGCCGCACGGTACGGAACTGGGCTGATCTGCGCGGCGGTTGGACCTCGCGGATGCGGCGGCTGACGCTGGACGACGGGACAGGGCTCGTCCTGCGGTCGTTCGTGAAGCCGTTCTTCCGGCAGCACGCTCCCGGGCTGTTGAACCGTGAGGCCACGATGCTCACGCTGCTCGCCTCGTACGACGGCATCCCCGCGCCTCGTCTGCACGCCGTCGACCCCACCGCCGAACTCACCGACCATCCCTCGCTGTTGATGTCCCTGCTGCCCGGGACTGTACGGGTGGAGGAGGACGCGGACCTGGAGGCGCGGCTGGACCTGCTCGCCGGGCAGCTCGCCCGGATCCACGCGGTCGTACCGGAGGAACGGCCTCGTACGTATCAGGCCTGGACCTCCCCCGAGCGGGTCACCACGCCTGTCGGGCCGTTGTGGGAGCGGGCCGTGGACGTGATCCGGCGGGAGGCGCCGGCATACGAAGGATGCTTCCTGCACCGGGACTTCCATCCCGGGAACGTCCTGTTCACGGGCGCGGGCGGCGGGCTGCGGATCAGCGGGGTCGTGGACTGGGTGGAGACCTCGTGGGGGCCGGCGGATCTCGATGTGGCCCACTGCTCGACCGCGTTGGCGTTGTTGTACGGGGCGGAGTACGGGATCGGGTTCCGCGGGCGGTACGAGGCGCAAGGTGGGCGCCGACTGGCCCAGAACCAGGACCACTTGTACTGGCGGCTGCTGGACGCCCTCGCCTACGCGCCCGACGCGGAGAAGGTCGCGGTGCCCTGGCGGGAGCTGGGGCGGACGGATCTGACACCGGAGGTGCTGGGGGCACGGCTGGAGGCGTATGTGGGCGGGGTGCTGGAGCGCTACGTGTAGTGGTGTCCGTGGCGCCCGATTGTCATTGGTGCCCGATTGTCAGTCGTGCCCGATTGTCAGTGGTGTCCGGGAGGATGCGGGCGAGGACTTCGGACGGCGGGGCCTCGGGCAGTGTGACGGGCGTGGCGTGCAGGTGGAGGGGGCGGGGATGGGTGACGGGCGGCGGTATGTCGGGGTGGCCGAGCGGCAGGTGCGGCTGGGGCTGCGGCAGCGGCTGGCCGGATCGGTGCGGGTGGCAGCGCCGGAGGAGGTGGCCGACGCGCTGGTCGCGCTGCACGGTTCCGACCCCGCGACCGTGCATCTCGCCGTGGGTGCGCGGCTCGCCGATCCGGGGCGGACGGTGGCCGAGACCGAGCGGGCGCTGTACACGGACCGGACGCTCGTCCGTATGCACGGTATGCGGCACACCGTGTTCGTCTTCCCCACGGAGCTGGCCGCCGTGGTGCACGCCTCGACCGGCATCACGGTCGCCGCGAGGGAGCGGGCCGCGCTGTTGAAGGACATGGCGGCGGCCGGGGCGCCGGACGCGGCTTGGCTGAAAGAGGTCGAGGAGTCGGCGCTGGCCGCGCTGGCCCGGCGCGGCCAGGCGACCGCGTCCGAACTCGCCGAGGACGAACCGAGGTTGCGGCAGCGGTTCGTGTACGCGGCCGGGAAGAGCTATGAGGGGACGCACTCCGTTTCGACGCGGCTGCTGAAGGTGTTGGGGGTGGAGGGCCGGGTCGTACGGGGGCGGCCGCTCGGTTCCTGGACGTCCAGCCAGTTCCGCTGGGCCGTGGCGCCCGCGCACCCCGAGCTGGACGTGGCCGAGGCCCAGGCGTCGCTGCTGGGCCGGTGGCTGGCGGTCTGCGGGCCGGCGACCGAGGCGGATCTGAAGTGGTGGACGGGGTGGCGGGTCACCGAGGTCCGCCGGGCGTTGGCCGCGATCGGGGCGCGGGCCGTGACGCTGGACGAGGGCACGGGGTATGTGACCGCGGAGGACGAGGCGCCGGTCGGCGACCCCGGGGAGCCCTGGGCCGCGCTGCTTCCCGCGCTTGACCCGACGGCGATGGGGTGGCGGCAACGGGACTGGTATCTCGCCCCCGAGCTCCGGGCCGCCCTCTTCGACTACAGCGGCAATGTCGGGCCGACGGTGTGGTGGAACGGGCGGGTGGTGGGGGGTTGGGCCCAGCGGGCGGGCGACGGGGAGATCGTCTGGCGGGTGCTGGATGCGGAGGGGGTCGGGCGGGAGGGGGAGGCGGCGATCCGGGCGGAGGCTGCGCGGTTGCGGGGGTGGGTGGGGGACACACGGGTTACGCCGCGGTTTCGGACGCCGTTGGAGAAGGAGTTGGCGTCGGCGTCGGCGTGAGTTCGCGGGAGAGCTCGGGGGAATCGGTTGCGTGGCGGCTGCGGGTGAGTGGGGGCTGGTCGCGCAGTTCCTCGCGCCCCTAAAAGCTTCAGGCCCCTGCGGGCCTGAGGGGCCACGGCCCCGCAGGCTGCCTGAAAGGCGACGGGGCTGCGAGGTTGAAAAGCACGGGGCGCAGCCCCTGCTTCTCAGGGGCGCGGGGAACTGCGCGGCCCGCCCCCACCGGGCCGCGGACGGACAACCACCCCCGACGAGGTACACAACAGCGCCGGGTGCCCAGGAACATCAGGCGGGCACCCGGCGCCACGGCTCACTTCGGCGGGCACTCCTTCCACGCCAGGTGGTAGATCGTGCTGATGTCACCGTCCGTCGAGTCCATGGTCATGAAGCTCGTGCTACTGGCCGGCGACGACCCCCGGTTGACCCGCAGCTCCGTGTTGATGTTGAAGTTGCGCTCGACCCCACAGGGCGCCCACACCAGCTGGGCCCAGTCGGTCTCGTCCGTGGCCTGCCAGTTGTCCTCGTAGGGGCCGTTGAACGTGTGGGTTCTGGAGGCCGTGTCCGGGGAGCCCTGGAAGTAGTACGAGGCCTTCTCGACGCCGCTCGCCCCGCGCTGCAGCGAGGCGAAGCCTCGGTAGTCGACGCTGGCGATGGCGTAGGTGAAGCCGCCGGGAACGTGGACGATCAGGTTGAGCTGGCAGTTCTTGCGGAACGCGGTCGACGGGGCGCCGCCGCCGATCTGGGCGAGGTAGTCGCTGTAGGTCACCGTGAACGCGGTGTTGTCCGGCGAGACGGCGACCGCGGCCGTGCCCTGGGGACAGCCGGAGCCGTTCACCGTGGCGACCTTGATGATGATCTTGTCCGGGGGCGGGTCCTCGAACGGGGAATCGGCCTGCGCGGGAAGCGCACTAGCGAAGAGGGCGGCGACGGCGCCGCCCAGAAGGAGACCACGAACCATGGGGGGTTCTCCGATCAGAGTCATGCACATGTCAATAGGCATGTGCGAGTACCCCACGATCCAGGATGGCCCAGTCTGTGAATGAGCTGTGAAGACCGAGGGGCGACCGCATCGTATGGACGCGGGGCGGGCAGGGCTAGGGCGATCTCCGGCCAACCCTGGCGGCCGGAGATCACCCTCCCTCTCCGGCGAACGCCGATGCCGCCCACCCCTGCGGAATGGACGGCACCGGAGATTCGGCCGGGCTGCCGCGTCAGCGGCTGTAGCGCATCAGCGCCCGCACCATGTGGCACGTGGTGTCCGACGGCGGGTGCACACCGATGACCTCCGCCGTGCTCCGGATCGTCTCGTTGCGCGCCTGGTTCGGCATGTGGACACCGGAGTCGAGCAGGGCGATCGCGAGGCGCATGGCCTTCAGACGCCGGTTGTGGGTGATGTACCACTCACGCGGACGGCCCGGCGGCAGCGTGTGCTTCACCACCGGCTCGTAGGGCAGGTCGAGCAGGACGGGGCGCTGAGCGGTGGACTGGGTGGGCAACGGCTTCGACTTCAGTGCGGCAGCGGGCACGGACATCCTCCTGTCGCGGTCTGGGCACCGACGGAATCCCCCGTCGACAACCCTCGAACACTGCTTCTATTTTACTACCCCCCACTGACAATCGCCCCTGGCCAGAAGGCATTTGAGCGGTCCTGTGACAGACGTGGAACACGGGTTTTCGCGCCCCGTTGGCTACGGTGTGCGGCATGGAGATCTGGATCAATCCGGCCTGTTCCAAGTGCCGTAGCGCGATCAGCCTGCTGGACGCCGAGGGCGCCGACTACACCGTCCGCCGCTATCTGGAGGACGTCCCGAGCGAGGACGAGATCCGCGCCGTACTGGACCGGCTCGGACTCGAACCGTGGGACATCACCCGCACCCAGGAGGCCGCCGCCAAGGAGCTCGGTCTCAAGGAGTGGGCCCGGGACGCCGGTGCGCGCGACCGGTGGATCGAGGCGCTCGCCGAGCACCCGAAGCTCATCCAGCGGCCGATCATCACCGCCGACGACGGCACGGCGGTGGTGGCCCGCACGGACGAGGCGGTACGGGACGCCCTGTCCCGGTAGGCGGCGGTTCGGGGCACGCGAGCTCCCCGGCGCGATGTGACGTGGGTTACTTGAGAGTTCGCTGTGACCGTTGAGCAGCTTCGTTCGGGATCTCGTACGTAGCGGCGTACTCGTCCGATCCGGCGGCCGATCCGAAGGCGCGCCGGGAACAGGAGGCGCGCATGTCGCGTAGGAGAACGCTCGGCACGAAGAAGAAGGTCGCGCTGTTCGTGACCGCGGCCGCGGTGGCGGGAGGCGGGGCCTTCGCCATGGCGGCCACGTCGAACGCGGCGCAGACCGCGGCCCAGTCCAGTGTCTGCCAGGGCCTGGCCACCGCGCTCGGCAACAACGAGCGGTTCATCGCGGACCAGAAGGCGAACCCCGACGCCCAGTCGACGGCCCGGATCGCCAACCGTGAGGCGGTCATCGCCCAGATCAAGGTCCAGCAGGAGGCGTCGGACTGCGTCGTCGGGGAGTCGGCTCAGGGCTCCCAGGCGGCACAACCCGCGCAGCCCGCACAGCCGTCCGCGCCGGCCGCGGAGACCGGGGGGTCGGCTCAGGACCCCCAGGGCGACGAGGCCGCGGGGAACACGGGCGGTGCCGGAAACGCGGGCGGCGCCGGTGACACGGGGAACGCGGGGGCCGGCGAGCAGGTGTGCAACGGCTCCACCGTCACCCTCTCCGGTGAGGGCGGGGCCCCGGCCGCGTCCAGCAACGAGTTCCCGGCCGGTACGAAGCTGCGGGTGACCAACCTGGACAACAACAAGTCCACGACCGTCGAGGTCACCTCGGTCTCCGGCAGTTGTGTCCTGCTGAACAACTCCGCCTTCGAACAGGTCCGGGAACCCGGCAAGTTCCTGATCCGCCGCGCGCTGATCGAGAAGGTGGGCTGACAGAAGGCGGGGTGACGCCGGTCCGGTCGGCGGCGCGGACCCGCTCGTAACGGTGAGGTGAAGAGCAGAGGCCGCCGCCCGGGGAGGCCGGTCACCGCGCACAGCGGTGACCGGCCTCCGGTACGGGTGCGACCAGCGCGTCCACCAGGGCGTGAGTCGCGCCACAGCGACACCAGGTAACACGGGGTTCACATTCGAGCAATGACCGGGAAATCGCATGTTGACAGGCTGCCCGGCATCAGCGCGGCGTTTCAGTGCCGCAGCGCCGCAGCACCCGCACATGCGCCTAGTGACCCACCCCCGAAGGATGTGGCCCGTGACCTTCAAGGCTGAGTACATCTGGATCGACGGCACCGAGCCGACGGCCAAGCTCCGTTCCAAGACGAAGATTCTGGCCGACGACGCCAAGGGTGCCGAGCTTCCGATCTGGGGCTTCGACGGGTCCTCCACGAACCAGGCCGAGGGGCACTCCTCGGACCGCGTGCTCCAGCCGGTCTTCTCCTGCCCGGACCCGATCCGCGGCGGCGACGACGTCCTCGTGCTCTGCGAGGTCCTCAACATCGACATGACGCCGCACGAGTCCAACACCCGTGCCGCGCTGCGCGAGGTCGCCGAGAAGTTCGCCTCCCAGGAGCCGATCTTCGGCATCGAGCAGGAGTACACCTTCTTCCAGGACGGCTCCCCGCTCGGCTTCCCCAAGGGCGGCTTCCCGGCCCCCCAGGGCGGCTACTACTGCGGTGTCGGCGCCGACGAGATCTTCGGCCGTGACATCGTCGAGGCCCACCTGGAGAACTGCCTGGCCGCCGGCCTCGCCATCTCCGGCATCAACGCCGAGGTCATGCCCGGCCAGTGGGAGTTCCAGGTCGGCCCGGTCTCCCCGCTGGAGGTCTCCGACCACCTGTGGGTGGCCCGCTGGCTGCTCTACCGCACCGCCGAGGACTTCGACGTCGCCGCCACCCTGGACCCCAAGCCGGCCAAGGGTGACTGGAACGGCGCGGGCGCGCACACCAACTTCTCCACGAAGGCGATGCGCGAGGGCTACGACGCCATCATCACCGCGTGCGAGTCGCTGGGCGAGGGCTCGAAGCCGCTCGACCACGTCAAGAACTACGGCGCCGGCATCGACGACCGTCTGACCGGTCTGCACGAGACCGCCCCGTGGAACGAGTACTCCTACGGTGTCTCCAACCGTGGCGCCTCGGTCCGTATCCCGTGGCAGGTCGAGAAGGACGGCAAGGGCTACATCGAGGACCGCCGCCCGAACGCCAACGTCGACCCGTACGTGGTGACGCGGCTGATCGTCGACACCTGCTGCACCGCGCTCGACAAGGCCGGCCAGGTCTGATCCGATCCGCACCGCTTTTCCGCGAGGGCGTCCACCGTTTCCGGTGGGCGCCCTCCGGCGTTCTCCTCCACCCACCGTCTTCCACCCGCCGTGCGCGACGAAGCGTCCAAGCAGTGAGAGGAGACTCCTGCAACAGGCGTGTGTCTGCTTCAATGGGGCCATGGCCAGCTTCCAGAACCGACGTGCGACGGGTCGCCATGACCTGGAGCCCTTCTGGCCTTCCCGTCAGCATCATGACTTCGACCGGGTGTGTTGCCGCGCGATGAACGCGCCGGCCCTCTAAAGCCGTACACCCCGGCCTTCGGTCGGCGCGAACGACGTACGTCCCTCGGCGGTCCCGACCACGAACTCGGTCGCCGAGGTTTCCCGGACGAACCTCTCGCGCGAAAGAGCTGACCTCTCATGGCGAACACCCGTTCTCTGTCGACCGCCGCCCCGCTGACCGCCGCGCCGGGTTCCGCGCCCGCCGCCGCCCCCTCCCCCGGCGCGTCCCCCAGGCACCGGCTGCGTGCCGTGGGCCGGGACGAGGTCGTGGACATCACCGACTTCCTGCCGCCGGGCGCCACCTGGCTGCCCGCGCCCCAGCACACCCTGCCCACGCTGCCGGGCCGGCCGCCGATGATCGGCTACCTGGTGCTGCTGCCGGCGGACCAGCAGCCGCCGGTGCTGCCGTTCGCGGTCCCGGACGAGACCCCGCTCGACCACACCGGCTCCGCCGCGGCTTCCGCTTCCGTGTCCACATCCGTGTCCGCTTCCGCTTCGGCCTCCGGTTCCGGTGCGGCCGAGGTCGGGGACGAGCTGGTCCGCGTCGACACCGTGCAGCGCACCGCCGAGGTCGGCGGGCGGCCGCTCGACCTCACCTATCTGGAGTTCGAACTCCTCGCCCACCTGGTCGCGCACCCCCACCGGGTGCACACCCGCGACCAGTTGGTCACCACGGTGTGGGGCTACGGGCATGTGGGCGACGGGCGTACGGTCGACGTCCACATCGCCCGGCTGCGCCGCAAGCTCGGCGCGGAGTTCCGCCAGGCGATCCAGACGGTACGGCGGGTCGGGTACAAGTACACGCCCCCGCTGGGCCGTTGACGGCGGATCCGCTCGTCCCGGTCCGGCAGATCTCCTGAGGCCGGATGCTCCGAGAGCGGATCTCCTGAGGGCGGATCCGCCGGGAGCGGATCTTCTGAGAGCAGATTCCCGTTCCGTACCGGACGGCCGGCGGGCAGAGTCGGCGGTATGAGACTTCTGATGCTGGGTGGTACGGAGTTCGTGGGTCGCGCCGTCGTGGAGTCGGCGCTGGCCCGCGGCTGGGAGGTGACCGTCTTCCACCGGGGACGGCACGCACCTCCGGCCGGGGTGCGGTCGTTGCTGGGCGACCGCACCGCACCGGACGGGCTCGCGGCGCTCGCCGACGCCTCCACCGCCGATTCCGCTTCCGGCGGGGGCGGGTGGGATGTCGTCGTCGACACCTGGTCGGCGGCGCCGCGAGCCGTTCGGGACACCGCCCGGCTGCTGTCCGGCGTGGCCAAACAGTATGTATACGTGTCGAGTTGCTCGGTGTACGCCTGGCCCCCGGCCGCCGGGTACGACGAGCGGGCACCCGTGGTGGACGGCGCGTCGGCGGACGCCGACCAGTCGGACTACGCCCGCGACAAGCGGGGCGGGGAGCTGGCCGCGGTCGAGGCGTTCGGCGCCGACCGCTCGCTCCTCGTACGCTCCGGGCTGATCCTCGGGCCGTACGAGAACATCGGCCGGCTGCCCTGGTGGCTGACCCGTGTCGCCCGGGGCGGACCGGTCCTGGCGCCCGGCCCTCGGGATCTCCCCCTCCAGTACGTCGACGTCCGCGATCTCGCCGACTGGATTCTCGGCGCGGTGGCACAGGGGTTGAGCGGCGCCTACAACCTGGTCGCCCCCTCGGGCACGGCCACCATGGGTGAACTGCTCGACGCGTGCGTACGGGTGACCGGCGGCGCTGCCGAACTCCGGTGGACCGCACCGGAGTTGATCCTCGACGCCGGGATCGAGCCGTGGACCCAGCTGCCGGTGTGGGTGCCCGAGGGAAGCGACCTGCACGACGCGCTGCACTCGGCGGACGTGTCACGGGCCGTACGGGACGGGCTGCGCTGCCGGGGTGTGGAGGAGACCGTACGGGACACCTGGGAGTGGCTGACCGGACTCGACGGGGTCGCGCCGCACCGGCCGGACCGTCCGGCGGTGGGACTGGACCCGTCGGTGGAGGCGAAGGTGCTGGGTCTCTAGAGGCCACGGCAGAACGGGCAATCGGCACGTGGGCGGCGGTTCTCGCGTATCTTGGCCAGGGCCGCCGATACACCCCCTTCACGGACCCCGCCCGGGGCCTTCACCGTGCACACGCCGTAGGGGATCGACAACTGGCGGTGTTTCATGGGGTGTTGAAACCAGTTTGTCCCACGAATCTCTCATCAATTTCTGAGTCGCCTGAACACTCCTGGGACTCACCGCGTATTTGATGGAGCCGCTTCACTCCTGTCGGGCGCCTCGATAGCCCCGCAAGGAAGTCAGAGGAGTTCCATGGGACGCAACACACGCAAACGACGTTCGCCGCTGGCCGTTCGGGCCATTGCCGCATCCGCGGCGCTCGCGGTCGCGGGCGGCGGTCTGGTCTGGGCGAACTTCTACGCCTCAGCGGGCGAGTCGAAGTCCAAGCAGAACAGCACACTGGCCTCCGCTCAGGTGGCCACCATCGCCTGCCCGGACGTCGGCCAGAAGCTGACGAACGTGCCCCGCAACGCACGCGCGGGTGTCGCCAAGGAGCTGGCGCTGCTTGACCGGCAGATCACCGAGGCCTACAAGCGCCTGGCGGACACGCGTCAGGCCCAGGCCGGTGACGCCGGATTCGTCAACAACGCCATCCTCGGCCCGCTGAAGTCCAAGCGGACGGCCACCATCGACCGCATCGGCATCAACATCAAGCGCGTCGGCGGCAAGGCTCCGCAGGGGCTGGCCCAGCTCGCCACCTGCCAGGGCAAGGCCGACCAGGCGCAGACCAACGCCGGTCAGGGTCAGGGCCAGGGCGGCAACGGCCAGGGCCAGAACCAGGGAGGCAATGGCCAGGGCCAGAACCAGGGCGGTAACGGCCAGGGCCAGAACCAGGGCGGTAACGGCCAGGGCCAGAACCAGGGCGGTAACGGCCAGGGTCAGGGCCAGGGCGGCAACGGCCCGGTCGCGGGCGACTTCATCAACATCAACCAGGTTCAGCCGAACGGCGGCCCGAAGGGCGTGAACGGCAACGGTCTCGCCGCGAACGGCAACGGCGGCTCGCAGGGCTCGTTCACCACGAACTGCGGAACCAACCAGAACGAGCTCCGCAACTCGGACAACGTGATCGTCGCCCCCGGTGTCAGCAACGGCGCCCAGCACCAGCACGACTACGTCGGCAACCAGAGCAACAACGCCTTCGCGAGCGACCAGGACCTGGCGAACGCGGACACCACCTGCCAGAACCAGGGCGACAAGTCGTCGTACTTCTGGCCGGTGATCCGTATCCAGGACGGTTCGAACGACGTCGACGCCAACGCCCCCGGCGGTGGCCAGGACAAGAACGTCGGCAAGATCGTCGAGCCGGCGCAGGCCCAGCTGAAGTTCGTCGGCAACAAGCGCGGCCAGGTCGTCGCGATGCCGCAGGCCCTTCGCATCATCACCGGTGACGCGAAGGCCTTCGTGAACGGTCTGGGCAACGCCAACACGAACTGGAGCTGCACCGGCTTCGAGGACCGTGTGGTGACGGACAAGTACCCGATCTGCCCGCAGGGCAGCAACGTGGTCCGTACGTCCTTCTTCCAGAGCTGCTGGGACGGCCAGAACATCGACAGCGCCAACCACCGCACGCACGTCGACTTCGTCGAGGCGGACGGCAGCTGCTCCAACGGCTTCCAGGCCATCCCCCAGCTCCAGGTCCGCCTGGTGTACAACGTTCCGGCCCCGAAGATCCAGAACGGACAGGTCACAGGCGCCTACGCCGTCGACTCCTTCCCGGAGAACCTGCACAAGCCGATCACCGACCACAACGACTTCATCAACTTCTTCAACGAGGAGACGATGAACCAGATGGTCCAGTGCATCAACAACGGCCAGCAGTGCACGTAGCACCGAAACGCCTCTGAGGCACTGAGAAGCCGGCGGTGGGATCTCCCACCGCCGGCTTCTCGCTTGCCCCCGGCGCGCGACGCGCGCGGACCGCGACACTCACGGTCCGCGCGGTCAGCCGCTGTGGCTGCCGTCGTTGTGGCTGCCACCGGGGTTCATGTGCTCGGACCCCTCCTGCAGCTCCCCGCCGAGCGAACCCTGCAGCCCGCCCACCGTCTTCTTCTCACCGACGGCGACCCACTTGCGGCCGACGAGGTAGTAGCCGCCGTAGTCCTTGGCGCCGGCGAGCCACTCCGCCTGGCCCCGGTCGGTGGCGAAGGTCGCGAGGACGAACTTGCCGTCGAAGTCGCCGTCCTTGTTCGTGCAGAGGGCCTGGCGGATCGTGTCCGCGTCCGTCTGCATGTCCGGCTTGCAGCCCACCTCGCCCGCGATGTGCTCCAGCGTCCCGGTCGCCGTCTTGGGGACGGCGGCCTCGGCGTCGTCGGCCGAGCCGCAGCCGGTCAGCATCAGCAGGGCGGCGACCGCGCCGGCCGCGCTGCCCGCAAGCCTCTTCCTCGTCAAACTCATCCGTACCTCCGCGTCCGTTCCGGCGACGTGAACTCGCCAGCTCCGTGCGCACCGTTGTTCACGGACGGTCGCCCAGTTAGCGTGCCGCCACTGTCGACACAGGGGGCACACAGACATGAACAGTCCGTCGCGACGCACGGTGCTGGGCTCGGCCGGTGTCATCGGCCTCGGAACCTACCTGCAGTGGTCGGCCCCGGCCCACGCCGCAGAGAGCCCCGGCGAGGGCCCCGCCTTCGATACGGCTCCCGCGCTCTCCGCGCTCAATCGGCTGCTGCCCGGTCATGCCGGACAGTTCCGGCTCAGTCTGCTCGACCGGAGCGGCACCGTCGACCGGTTCCGTGTCACAGGCACCACCGGGCGCATCCAGGTCCAGGCCACCACACCCGCCACCCTGCTGATGGGCGTCCACTGGTACCTCAAGTACGTCTGCGGGGCCCACCTCGCCTGGAACGGCAGCCAGCTGGACCTCCCCAGCCGCCTCCCCGCGCCGGCCCGCCCCCTGGAGAGATCGACCGCGCTCCCCCACCGGTTCGCCCTCAACGACACCAACGACGGCTACACCGCCCCGTACGCGGACTGGCCGTACTGGGAACACCAGATCGACCTCCTGGCGGCGCACGGCTGCAACGAGGTCCTGGTCATCGCGGGCATGGAGGCCGTCTACCACCGGCTGCTGAAGGACTTCGGCTACTCCGACGAGGAGTCCCGGGCCTGGCTCCCCGCCCCCTCCCACCAGCCCTGGTGGCTGCTGCAGAACCTCTCCGGCTACGGCGGCCCCCTCTCCCCCGAGCTGATCGCCCGCCGGGCCGCACTGGGCCGGCGCATCACGGACCGCCTGCGCGAGCTGGGCATGTCCCCCGTGCTCCCCGGCTACTACGGGCACGTGCCCAAACAGTTCGTGGAGCGCAACGGCGGTGACGCGCACGTCGTCCCGCAGGGCATCTGGCACGGCTTCGAGCGCCCCGACTGGCTCGATCCGCGCACCGACACCTTCGCCCGGGTCGCCGCCTCCTTCTACGGCCACACGAAGGACGTGTTCGGTGAGGCGGCCCACTTCAAGATGGACCTGCTGCACGAGGGCGGCACGGCGGGCGACGTACCGGTGCCGGACGCGGCCCAGGGCGTGGAGAAGGCGCTCCAGAAGGCGCATCCCGGTGCCACCTGGGTGATCCTCGGCTGGCAGGAGAACCCGCTGCCGGAGCTGCTGGACGCCATCGACCGCTCGAAGATGCTGATCGTGGACGGTGTCTCCGACCGCTACGCGAGCGTGACCGACCGCGAACGCGACTGGGGCGGCACCCCGTACTGCTTCGGCACGATCCCCAACTTCGGCGGCCGGACGACGATCGGGGCCCGCGCGCACCTGTGGAACGACAAGTTCTTCGCCTGGCGGGACAAGGCGGGCAGCGCGCTCGTCGGCACGGCGTTCATGCCGGAGGCCACCGACCGTGACCCGGCGGCCTTCGAGCTCTTCTCCGAGCTGGCCTGGACCCCGAGGAAGCTCGACCGGGCGGCCTGGTTCTCCTCGTACGCCGACTTCCGGTACGGCGGCCGCGACGATTCCGCCCGCCGGGCCTGGCGGGCGCTGCACGACACCGCGTACCAGCAGCGGGCCGTGGAGCGCAGCGACCCGCACGACTCCCTGTTCTGCGCCCGCCCCGACCTCGCCGCGAACCGGGCCGCCGAGTACGCGCCGAGGACACTGACGTACGACCCGGGCCGCTTCGACGCGGCCCTCACCGGGCTGCTGGGCGTGGCGGGCGGGCTGCGCCGCAATCCGGCGTACCGGTACGACGTGGTGGACGTGGCGCGGCAGGCGCTCGCGCACCGCAGCCGCCAGTATCTGCCGCAGCTGCGGGAGGCCTACCGGCGCAAGGACCTCACCACCTTCCGCGCGCTGTCCACGCTCTGGCTGCGGCTGATGCGGCTGTCCGACGAGGTGACGGGTACGAACGGGGCGTTCCTGCTGGGGCCGTGGGTGAACGACGCCCGGCTGCTGGCGACGAACGACGCCGAGCGGGCCGAGTTCGAGCGGACGGCGAAGGCGCTGATCACGGTGTGGGGCGGGCGGGCCACCTCCGACGCGGGCAGTCTGCACGAGTACGGCAACCGGGAGTGGAGCGGCCTCATGGCCGACTTCTACGTCCCGCGCTGGCAGAAGTGGCTCGACACCCTGGAGGACGCGCTCGCGACGGGGACCGCTCCGGCGGCCGTGGACTGGTTCGCGTTCGAGGAGCCTTGGACGCGGGAGCGGAAGGACTATCCGCTGCGGCCGGTGGGCGACGCTTACGGGGCGGCGGCGCGGGTGCGGGACGTGCTGGCGCGGGCGCCGTACCAGGGGACGCTGTCCGTCACCGCGGAGCCGCCGGTGCTGCCGCCGGGCGGGAGTGCGCGGCTGTCGGCGGTCTTCCGCAACGTCAACGGGTTGCGGGCGACCGGGCGGGTGGACTTCGCCCTCACCGGGTTCGAGGGGACCGCCGAGCCGGAGGGGGCGACATCGTTGCCGGGGGTGCCGGCGGCGGGGTCGGGGACGGTGCGCTGGCGCGCGGACGCGCCGGGGGCGCCGCTGGACCGGCCGCTTCGGCCGCTGCCCTACGCGCTCACCGTCAGGTACGGGCCCCGTGGTGAGGACCGGGTCGAGGGGCGTTTCGACGGGACGCTGTTCGAGGCGGGGCCGCTGGACGCGGGGTGGAGCACGTACAGCAACAACGAGGCGGTCTTCGGGCAGTTGGGGGATCGGTTCGCCATCGACGGTGGTGGGGTGGATCTGTGGCGGGGGACGTCGGAGTTCGGCACGGTCTACCGGGCGGGGGCGCTGGGGGACGGTACGTCCGTCACGCTTCGGGTCGACTCGCAGGCGGCCACCGGGAACTGGGCTCGGGCGGGGATCGTGGTGCGGAACCGTCTTGGGGTGGCCGGGGGGCCGGGGTTTCTGAATCTGGCGGTGACTCCGGGGAACGGGGTGGTGTTGTCGTTCGACGGTTCGGGGGACGGGACGCTTGATACGTATCGGCGGATTACGGGGGTGAAGGCGCCGGTGCTTCTTCGGTTGACGCGGTCGGGGGCGGGTGGGGCGTACGTGGGGGAGTGCTCGACCGATGAAGGGCGGACTTGGCGGGTGGTGGCCTCGGTGGTGGTGCCGGGGGTGGCTGTGGGGGGTCAGGATGTGGGGCTCTTCATGAGTGCGACGAATGGGGGGAGTGGGGCTCGGGGGTTGGTGGAGTTCAGTGGGTGGTCGCTCGCCTAGCCTTTCCTCGCCCCCGCCGCCCCTACCCGTCCCATCCATCAGGGGCTGCGCCCCTTCGACCCCCCGGGGTCGGATGTCGGCTGCGGGTCCGGTGGGGGCTGGTCGCGCAGTTCCCCGCGCCCCTGAAAAGCAGGGGCTGCGCCCCGTGCTTCTCAGGCCCGCAGGGGCCTGATCTTTTAGGGGCGCGGG
>NZ_JBEOYO010000090.1:0-21638 GCF_040297125.1 Streptomyces sp. NPDC001868
GTCCGGACCCGTGGCACGGGTCCGGACGAGGGCGGGGACGCCCTGGCCGCTCTCCGGACCGGCTTCGTGTCGTCGTGCGGGATTCGAGACGCGCATGGCTGCCCGAACCCGAGTCGCCTCAGTCACCGCCACGACCCCACACACCACCAGGCACCAGGCACCAGGCACCCGGCACCCACTCTGACCTGCGTTTCAGCGCGGCGCCCGACAGCAGCCGACGTGCGGCGGGTCGCTACCGGGCGCGTCAGACCGAGGTGGGTACGAGGGTCGCCGCTTCACGGACGAGGCGTTCCCCGCGGTCCGCGGCGACGTCCAGACGCATCAGCACCGCGGGCGAGGCGATGGAGGGCAGCAGGTGCTGCAGCAGCACCGAGATCCGATGCTCGACGTCCGCCAGGTTGGTCTCCAACTGGGAATAGAGCTGCACCCCGTAGAACGTGCCGACCACCAGTTCGGCGACCTCGCGCGGCACCACGTGCGACAGGGTCTCGCCGCGTTCGTGGGCTCGGGTCACGATCTCGGTCAACACGTCGACCCACAGCGGCCAGGCGCTCCCGTAATGCTTGCGGCCGGTGGGGTCCGCGGAGAGCCGGGCCCCGGCCCGCAGAACGGGATCGAGCGGCAGCCGGTGGGCCACCGTCATGACGAGGTCCACCATCTCCTGGAGCTTGATCTCATGTTCGGGCGGGGGCTGGTCGGTCTGGACCTCCAGAACCCCTCGGGCCAGCGCTTCCTTCGAATCGAAGTGGAAGTAGAGCGCGCCCTTGGTCACTCCCGCGACCTGGAGGATGTCCGCGACCGTCGCCGCCGTGTACCCGTGATCCGCGAAAACCGCGGCGGCGGCCTCCAGTACGGCACGCCGCGTCTCGACCGCTCGCTTTTGCTGGGCCACTGAATCTCCCCTTCCTTCGAGCCTCCTTCGCAGCGTGACACGCGTCAGCGAAGAAAAAACCGTCTAGAAGGTACTGTACTCGTCGGCCAAGGTCTTCACCAGCGCTACCGGCGATTCTTCCTCCCCCCGCCCGACGGCCCCTGATGCCCGCACCCTCCTCTCAGCAGCGCAACCATGCTGGTCAAGTGGGTCGCAGCGGTGCCTTCCCGGGCCTCGCGCACCCTCCGCGGCAGAGGAAACCGCGAAGCACACAAAAGCATCCGGAGTGCTGGTTTCCGTAGTTGGTCGGTTCTCGCTTCCCCGCCGCGTCACACCACCGCGGGGACACGGCGGTCGGCCCGCCCGGCACTCGCGAGCCGCAGTCGGCCGGCCGCGGCCTCGGCGTCCACGGTCCTCAGCAGCGATTCGTCGATCCCGTCGAGCGACCCGACCACGTGCCGCACCCCGGCCTCGTGCATCAACTGCCGCTGGAAGCTGTGGACGTAGGTGGTCGGATGCCCGATGAAGGCCGCTCCCAACGTCCGAGCGACCTCGGCCACACGCGCCACGTCGTCGATGAACAGCGTCTCGTCGCAGGGCAGTCCGAAGACGTCCTCGGCGATCTCCCGTACCCCGGGACGGAATCCGTTGGTGCACACGTAACCGGGGCCGTCGAAGTACGCGGCGAACGGGGCCAGATACCGGTCGAAGTGGGCCCGCTCCAGGCCGCCGTAGCACACCAGGGACGCCCCGGTGGCGCGCAGCCGCTCAAGCAGCCCGTCGGCACCCGGAAGGACCCGCACGGGATGCTCCCTGAGGTACTCGTCCCGCTCCTGGAAGTACGCCTCCACGACCTCCTCGGGCACCGACCCCGGCCCGCCCAGTGCCGCGGCGGCCCGGAGTTGCGACTGCGACAGCACGGTCCGCTCCAGTTCGGCGGTGTAGGCGCCGCCACGACTGACCACGAACCGGTGGAAGACCGGACTGAAGGTGTCGTTCAGCAGAACCCCGTCGATGTTCACCGCGATCAGACGCACATGCCGAAAGGCCACTGGGACCACCTTGGGTCGAGCCGCACGGATGCGGGCCTGAGGATGTCGGGTGACGAGAACACCACCTGGTCATTATTAAACCGGTCATGCGGTTTTTTCAACCGGGCAGGAGAGAACTCGTCGAGTACGCCGGCCCACGCCCCTTCGCACGAGGCCGTACGGGAAACTTCCTCACGGGTCCGATGGAGACACCGCTGCCACAGGGAACACGGGGGAAGACAAGGGCTGCGCTGAAGGGCAGAACGGCTCTGCTCACAGGCGCGTGGCGCGGCATCGGCCGGGCCACCGCCTGTCGTCCGGCCGCGGACGGCGCGCTCGTCGCCGTGTTCTACGAGCGCTTCGACGCCGGTCTCGAAGAACTGGGCGAGCCGATAGCCCCGGACATCCTGGTCGACAACGCGGGCTTCAACATCAGTTCGGTGGCCACCCGTGTGCCCTCAAGAGGGGTCAGCTCGACGCATCGCCCACATAGCTGAGCCTGTCCGTGCCGCCGGCCTCCCAGGTGATGATCACGTCGTCGCCGGAGCGGCGGACCGTGGCGAAGGTGATGTCGTCGTCGCTGACGTCCTTCGAGGCCATGGGGGTGAGGGCCATACGGAAGTTGTTGTCGTCGCGGTATTTGCCGACGCCCGTCATGATGCCCTTGCCGCCGACCATGTCGATGTAGGACAGCGGGTGCTGGCCCTTGGCCTCGCCGGTGGTCTGCTCGGCGCCGATCGTCAGGGTGCGGGCCTCGTCGTCCTGCCACTGGCCCTCGACGCCCTGGGCGGGCGCGACGCTCGAACCGCCGTCGTCCAGACCGCCGTCGGGTGTGTCCGACGGTTCCTCGGTGACGTCCTCTGACTCGGTCGGGCTCGCGGACTCGCTCGCCGGCGCCGACACGCTCTGTCCGGGCTTGGCCGTGTCGGTGTCGTCGGAGTCGCTGGTGAGGAGGAAGACGCCTCCGCCGATGACCGCGAGCGCCGCCACGGCGGCCACGATGATCAGCGCGACTTTGCCCCCGTTACCGCCGGAGGGCGGCGGCGGGGGCGGGTAACCCCCGTACTGGGGACCGTAGTTGGGTGCCCCGGGCGCCCCCGGCATGCCCGGCGCCCCGTACGGCTGCTGCGGAGCCGAACCGTACGGCGGCTGCGGAGCCGTCGCGTACGGGTTCGGCGGCTGGCCGGGGACCTGGCCCGGGGCCGGCGCCTGGCCGGGCGGAGCCGGCGGGGGCGTGTACGGCCCCGGGTACGGCTGCTGCGGCGGCTGGGCGCCGTACCCGTCGTACGGCGGCTGGCCGGGAGGCTGAGTCATCGGCGGGTGTCACTCCTCGGGTCGCTTCGTCGAGGCAGGACGTGCGCGGAACACCTGCCTCGAGCGAGCCCAACATCCACCACCCGGTCAGTCGTACGCAAGTGCGTATCCCGGTTGGTTACGGGGTCAATACATGACCGAGCGCACGCAACCGCCCGACCGCGTCAGGACCTTCCCCCGGCCCCCGCACGATCCGCACTCCTCGGCCACAACCGGGGCCGGCGCCGGGCCGCCAGATCCTCCGCCCAGCCGAACGTGACGACACAGCAGGCGATCAGCAGCCAGGTCACGACCAGCACGGGCCAGACGCTCTCCAGCAGCCAGGGCACGTTCTGTTCGAGGAACGCCACGTTCCACAGCCGGTCCCACTGGGTCGCGGCGATCAGGATGCAGGTGTTGTGCCAGAGGTAGATCGTCACCGCGCGGGAGTTGAGCAGACCGATCGCCCCGTCCCAGCGGCGCAGCCGGTCCGGCCACTCCCGCCACGACGGGCTGATGTGCAGCAGCAGTGCCACGGTGGCGACGGACCACAGGGCCTGGGCGAGCGGCATGCTGTCCAGGTCGTGGCCGTCGCCGAAGTCGTGGTTGAGGGCGTACCAGAGGCCGACCAGGGCGATCGCGGGGGCGATGGACGGGACGATGTACCGGGGGAGCCGCTGGAGCATGCCCTCCTGGTGGGCCATGCCGAGGATCCAGCAGGCGCCGAAGGTGCTGAAGTCCGTCAGCCCGGAGGAGAACCGCTCGCCCGGCAGCTCCAGCAGACCCAGCCCGAACAACCCGGCCAGCGCGACGGGCGCGAGGACCGTCACCACCGGAGCCGCCCGCAGCGCGCGGAGCAGCAGCGGGGAGAGGACGACGAACCAGAGGTAGGCGCGGACGTACCAGAGCGGCCCGGCCAGTTCCACGGCCCAGTCCGCGCCGATGAGGCCCTGGACGCCGGGCAGGCCCTCGGCGTACGGCGGGTCGCTGACCGGGAGGATCCAGAAGGTGAGGTGGAACCACCACCAGACGGGGTGCCCGTCCGCGTCCGGCCCCCAGCCCTGGGCCACCATCCCCGTCACGCCCACCACACCCAGCAGCCACACCGGTGGCAGCAGCCGGCGGAGCCGGCCCCGGACGACACCGAGCGCCGGGCGCTTCAGCGAGCGGGCCATGAGGTTGCCGGCGAGCGCGAACATCACGCCCATGGAGGGGAAGAGGAGTGGCAGCCAGGCCCAGCCGGTGAGGTGGTAGAGGACCACCCGGAAGAGGGCGAGGGCCCGGAGCAGATCGAAGTACCGGTCCCGGCCGGGCGCGGGTGGCGCCGCCGGGGTCCGCGGGGCGGGGTCCTGGGTGAGCGTGCTCATCCGACCGGCCTCCGCTCACCCGAGGGCTCACCCGAACGCCCACCCGGGTGCTCCGCCGCCGCCTGCCGAGGCACGGCCGCCCCCTCCGGCGCGCCCGGCAGCCCCACCGCCCCCGTCCGCCGCAGCTTCTGCCAGCGCAGCCGGCCGCCGGTGAGGGCGGTGATCCACGACTGCAGCAGGACGACGTACATGAGCTGGCGGTAGAGGATCTGCTGGAGCGGCAGCGAGATCAGATGGGTCATGCGTTCCTTGTCGAGACGGAACGCCAGGGCCGCGCACACCACCTGGACGGCCAGGACGCCCAGCCAGGCGCCGATGGTCTTCTCGGTCGGCCCGAAGATCAGCCCGTAGAGCAGGAAGACGTCGATGAGCGGGGCCAGCAGGGGTGCCACGACCATGAACAGCGACACCAGCGGCAGGCCCACCCGCCCGAAGCGGCCGGAGGCGCCCCGGTCGAAGAGCGAGCCCCGGTGCTTCCAGATCGCCTGCATGGTGCCGTACGACCAGCGGTAGCGCTGCGACCACAACTGCTGGACGGA
Organism: Streptomyces sp. NPDC001868; assembly: GCF_040297125.1. Taxonomy (NCBI): domain Bacteria; kingdom Bacillati; phylum Actinomycetota; class Actinomycetes; order Kitasatosporales; family Streptomycetaceae; genus Streptomyces; species Streptomyces sp. NPDC001868. The sequence goes on from NZ_JBEOYO010000090.1 coordinate 5,102, forward strand.
TTCCGGGGCCTCGGTCCAGGCGCGCGCGTTCTCCGCGTAGACGACGTGCCAGCCGTCGCGGTGCATGGCCATGGTGATGTCGGTGTCCTCGGCGAGGGTGTCCTCGCTCATCCCGCCGACCCGTTCGAGGGCCTCGCGCCGGAACGCCCCGACGGCGCCGGGGATCGTCGGCATACAGCGCAGGATGTCGTACATCCGGCGGTCGAGGTTGAAGCCCATCACATACTCGATGTGCTGCCAGGCCCCGATCATGGAGTCCCGGTTGCCGACCTTGGCGTTGCCCGCGACCGCGCCGACGCGGGGGTCGGCGAAGGGCTGGACCAGTTCGCGGACGGTGGCCGGTTCGAAGACCGTGTCGCCGTCCATCATGACGATGATCTCGTGCTGGGCGTTGGCGATGCCCCGGTTGAGGGCGGCGGGCTTGCCCGCGTTGAGCTGCCGTACGACGCGGACGCCCGGCAGGTCCTTGCCCAGTTCCTCGACGATGCCGGCCGTGCCGTCGCTGGAGCCGTCGTCGATGACCAGCACCTCGATGGGGTGGTCGCTCGCGACCAGTGAACGGACCGTCTTCTCGATGCACTTGGCCTCGTTGTACGCCGGGACGAGCACCGACACCGGTTCCGTGACGGGCCCGTTCGGACCCCAGCGGAAGCCGCGTCGCCTGACCTTGCGGGCGTGCGCGATCGACAGGATCAGCATCAGTCCGAAGCGGGCGAGGACGAGGACGCCGACGACGGCGAGGGCGACGACGAGGACGCTCGTCGTCTTCTCCGAGACCTGCACCAGCGTGACCCAGACCTTGCCCTTCAGCAGGCCGAGGCCGGTGACCGGGGTGTGCGCGCTGGGTGCCTTCAGGGCGCCGGTCAGGGTGTCGAACTTGTAGCCTTTGTCCTGGAGTTGGACGATGTAACGGTCCAGCGCGGCGACGGTCTGCGAGCGGTCGCCACCGGAGTCGTGCATCAGCACGACCGCGCCGTCACCGTTCTCCGGCGTCGACCGGCGGATGATCACGTCGACGCCCGGCCGCTTCCAGTCCTGGCTGTCCGTGTCGCTGACGACGGTGATGTAGCCGCGGCTGCCGATGTACTGCGTCACCGGCCAGGTCCGGTTGTCCATGCGCTCCGAGAACGAGGAGTAAGGCGGCCGGAACAGCGAGGTGCGGATGCCGGCGGCGCCCGCGAGCGCGAGCTGGTTCTGGGACAGCTCCCAGTCGATGCGGTCCTTGGACTGGAGCGACAGATCGGGGTGGTTGAAGGTGTGCAGGCCGATCTCGTGACCCTCGTCGACCATCCGCTGGACCAGGTCCGGGTAGCGGGAGGCCATCGTGCCGGTGATGAAGAAGACGGCCTTGGCGTCGTGCTTCTTCAGCATGTCGAGGACCTTGGGGGTCCATGTGGGGTCCGGCCCGTCGTCGAACGTCAGGACCAGCTCGTGGTCGGGGACGTCGAGGCTGAGCTGCCGGCCCGAGCGGGTGTCGATCACGGGCCCGCCCTCCAGTATCTTCTTCGGCACCCTGTCGTCCGACACGCGCGGCCCGACCCGGTGGTCCGCGAGGATCTCGCTGTGCACGTATCCGCGGAGCATCAGCATGGCCATCAGGGCGAGGAGCAGCACACAGGGCAGCACTTGGCGCAGCGGCACCCGCCGCCGCACGGAACGCTTCTTCGGGCTCTTCCGGGGGTTCTTCCGCGAGCGCTTCAAGGTGCCGTCCGCCGTGCCGCCGGCGGCCCCTCCCGCCGCGCCCTCCACGGTGCCGCCTGCGGTGCTTCCTGCTGTGCTGTCGGCCGTGCCGCCCTCGGGGCCGGGCGCCGAACTCGATGAGCGGGTATGGCGGTTGGCGGCACGCGAGGGCGTGCCGCCGCGCTTGGAGCGGGTCATCAGGCGGGGCTCTCCGGGTTCTGCGGGTTCTGCGGGCTCGACGGCTCCTGCGGACCCTGCGAGTTCTCCGGCGTCGACGGGGCCGGCTCGACGGGCGCCGGGGAGGCGGGGCCGTCGGCGACGGTGTCCGTGCCGGAGTCCGGGGCGGGGCCGGGGGCGGCGCCGGTCTCGGACGGCGAGGGCGAGGGCGGCGGCGAGACCGAGGGGCTGGGGTCGACCTTCGGCGGCTCGGACGCGGAGGCGGACGGCTCGGGGTCCTTCACACCGGGGCTCGGCTTCGGCTTCGGCGTCACACCGGCTCCGGCCCCGGCCGACGGCTCGGCGCTGGCGGACTTCTCCGGCTCCTTGGCCTTGCCCGACGACCCGGCCGGGGACTTGCCGGAGGGCGAGGACGTCACTCCCGTACGGCCCCCGCCCGGACCCGCGTCCGGTACGAAGCCGTCGGCCTCGTCGGACCGGTCGTCCGACTCGGCCGGCAGCGGAGGCGTGTCCACCTTGCCCGCAGGCGTGTCGTCCTTCTGCATCGGCACCGGCAGCCAGGGCGCGTCCGAGTTTCCGGAGACCAGGGTGCCGACGATGACGACGGCGTAGGCCGCGCAGGCGGTGCCGACGGCGATACCGAGCCGCCGGTAGAGGTTCCTGCGCCGGCCCGACTCGTCGACGAAGACCGGTCCGTCGGAGTCCTGGCCGGTACCGGCCGCGTCCCCGTTGTTGCCCGCGTGCCTGCCCGGTCCCTCGTCCACTTCGCGCCCCACACCGTCGAGTTGCACGGTCACCTCGTGCGGATCGTGATTACGGCCCGGCTGATCGGGCTGCTCCCAGGGCGCCGGGACGACACCCGACGATCCCGCCGTACCCATGGCCCCGGAGGTCCCGGGAGCCCCGGAAGCGGTCGGCTGCCGAGGCACGCCGAAGTCCCGGTCCGTCCGGGACACCGCACCCGTTCTGTCGGCGGCCTCGGGCCAGACCACCCCGCCACCGGAGCCACTACCGCTGCCACCACGGCCGCGACCGAGGCCTTCACCTTCGCCATCGGTCCGCTTCGGCTGAATACCGCCTGGCCAGTTCTCGACGTGCACGCACTTCCCCCCACGGGATCGTTCAAGGCGCGTGTTCGATGCCGGGCTGTCGCACTTTCCTGTACCGGACCGGGCCCCCACCCGATCCGGGGCGATCCGCCCATCACACGCACCCGGGCCCCGAATGTAGGGGTGGGAGAGATGTGTATGTGTGTGATATCAGGTGAAGGTCATCATGATGAGTGCATCTGTGACCGGAATCCACCCGTCCTTCGGATCTGATAGCCATACTTCCGCCCGCGCCAACTCGGCGGCGGCCCGCCGCAACGCGTCGAGCCCCGGATGCGTGAGCCCCTTCCGCCACACCAGCGAGACGGGCGACAGCGGTACGGGGTCGACGAGGGGCCGCGCCACCGTGCCCGGCATGGGCGGGAAGTCCACCACCGCGAGCACGGGCGACCTGCTCTTGGCCATGATCCGCCGGAACTCCTCCTCCCCCACGGCCAGCGGGGCGGGCGCCGCGACCTCGATCCCCCGCCCCTCGAACAGCCGCCGCGCCAGATCCGTCCACTCCGGCGTACGGGGATTCCCGGCGCCCGCGTACACCCGCTCACCGGCGAGTTCCGCCAGCGGTACGGCGTCCAGACCGGCGAGCCGGTGGTCCTCGGGCAGGATCACCGTCATCGGCTCGTAGCGCACCGGCTGCTGCGCGAGCCGCGCCCGCACCGCCGGTTCGAGCCCCGCGAACCTCCCGAACGACACATCCAGCCGCCCCGCGAGCATCTCGGCGGCCGCGTACGTCAGCCCGCTCTCGTACCGTGCCATCAGCTCCAGCTCCGGCACGATCTCCCGGGCCCGCCGCAGCACCCGGGTGCCCGTGGCCAGCCCCGGTGAGTTCAGATCCACCAGCAGGGGCCGCGCCTGCCGGAACGCGGCCACCAGCTCCTCCTGCGCCTCCACCACCCGCCGCGCATAGGGCACCAGCCGCTCCCCGTCCCCGGTCAGCACCACCTGCCGAGTACTCCGCACGAACAACTCCACCCCCAACTCCCGCTCCAGCCGCCGCACATCCCGACTGAGCGCCTGCTGAGCGACATAGAGCCGAGCGGCGGCCCGGGTGAAGTGCAGTTCCTCGGCCACGGCGAGAAAGCCACGAAGAAGCCGGGGCTCGACGGCATAGGGGGCGACGGACATCCGGCGAACTTACAACCGGGGTGCGTGAATGGCCACGGAGTAAGTGTTGGACGGTGGATCATGAGCCGAGCGACGGTTGACCCATGCTCACAGCGAGACGCCGCTCAAGGGGCGAAGCCCCTGCTTCTAAGGGGCGCGGGGAACTGCGCGACCAGCCACGACGATCCCGCACCCGCCGACGCACCCCCACCCCCACCCCCTCAGGCGCCACCACCCCGTACCGCGCCCTCTTCCAAAAACCCGGCACCCTCCGCTTCACCGCCGGCAACCTCATCGCCCGCCTCCCCATGGGCATGTTCAGCATCAGCGCGATCCTCATGATCGCCGGCTCCCGGGACTCCTACGCCCTGGCCGGCGCGGTGGTCGCCACGGGACTCGCCGCGACCGCCCTCGTCGCCCCCTGGACCGCCCGCCTCGTGGACCGCCACGGCCAGGCCAGGATCGCCGTCCCCGCCACCGCCCTCGCCACCCTCGGCAGCCTCTCCCTGATCGTCTGCGTCCACACGAACGCCCCCGACTGGACCCTCTTCGCCTCCTACGCGGCCACCGCCACCGTCCCCAACACGGGCGGTATGTCCCGCGCCCGCTGGGCCCACCTCCTGAAGGGCGACCCGGCCGCCCTGCACACCGCCAACTCCTTCGAACAGGCGGCGGACGAACTCTGCTTCATGCTCGGCCCGGTCCTGGCCGCCTTCCTCTGCACCACCCTGTTCCCCGAGGCCGGCACCCTCGTCGGCGCCGTCCTCTGTATGACCGGCGTACTGATCTTCACCGCCCAGCGCGGCACGGAACCGCCCCCCACCGGCCGTACGGCGACGAGGTCCCCCCTCCGCAGCCCCGGCATCCCGTCCCTCCTGGCCGTCTTCCTCGCCACCGGCGCGGTCTTCGGCTCCCTGGAGGTCGTCACCATCGCCTACGCGGACGCCCGGGGCCACGCCTCGGCGGCCGGTCTGATCCTCGGCCTCCAGGCGGCCGGCTCCTGCGCGGCGGGCCTCACCTACGGCGCCCTGCGGGTGACGGGCCCCGCGGAACCCCGCTTCCGCCGCTGCCTGGCCGCGATGACCGCCCTGATGGCCCTCCCCTGGCTCGCCGCCACGACCACCGGCTCGCTCCTGCTCCTCGCCCCGGCCCTCCTCCTCGCCGGCATGGCCACCGCCCCCACGATGGTCACCGCCATGTCGCTCGTCCAACACCGCACCCCCGAGGGCCAGTTGAACGAGGGCATGACCCTCGCCGTCACCGGCCTGCTCGCCGGGATAGCGGGCGGCTCGGCACTGGGCGGCTGGGTGGCCGAACACAGCCCGGGATCCGGCACGGCGGGCTTCGCGGTACCCGTGGCCGCGGCGGCCTCGGCACTCCTGATCGCCACGGCCCAGCACACGACCGCGAGCCGCCCCACCACTTGACCCACGCATCACTTCACCACTCCCCCTCCCACCACCTCACCGTTCGACCCACCGAACCCCGAACGAATTCCCGCCCACCCCATTGACGCCCCGTCACCCCTCCCCTACCTTCCGTCGAAGCGCTTCGACATCACACGTCGAATCGCTTCGACTACACCCTCGACCTTCGCCCCACGAGCCTCGCCCCCGACCTTCGACCTGGCGGTGACGCCCACACCCCTCCGCCTCCGGCCGCCTCCGGCACGACGAGGTAAGGAGATCCCCCACATGAAGTTCACCGACGGCTACTGGCTGCTCCGCGAGGGCGTCACCGCGGCCCATCCGGTCGAGGTCCTCGACGTCACCGCCACGGACGGCGGCGTCCTGGAGGCGCACGCCCCGACCCGGCCCATCCGCCACCGCGGCGACCTGCTGAAGGGACCGGTCGTGACGATCAGCGCCCACGCCCCGATGCCCGACGTCATCGGCGTCACCTTCACCCACTTCGAGGGCGAACGGCCGCGCGGTCCCCGATTCGAGCTGACCACACAGGAGTTCACCCCCCACACCTCCTACGACGACGAGCACGCCACCCTCACCGCGGGAGAGCTGTCGGTCCGTGTCTCCCGCACCGGCCCCTGGCACGTCGACTTCCTCGCCCACGGCCGTACCCTCACCACCAGCGGCCCCAAGTCGATGGGCATCATGCGCGAGGCGTCCGGCGCCCACCACCTCCGCGAACAGCTCAACCTCGGCGTCGGCACCTCGGTGTACGGCCTCGGCGAACGCTTCGGCCCGCTGGTCAAGAACGGCCAGGTCGTCGACATCTGGAACGCCGACGGCGGCACCGCCACCGAACAGGCCTACAAGAACGTGCCGTTCTATCTCACCGACGCGGGCTACGGCGTCTTCGTCGACCACCCCGGCAAGGTGTCCTTCGAGGTCGCCTCGGAGGTCGTGTCACGGGTCCAGTTCAGCGCGGAGACCCAGCGGTTGACGTACTACGTCATCTACGGCCCGACCCCGAAGGACATCCTCCGCAAGTACACGGCCCTCACCGGCCGTCCGGCCCTCCCGCCCGCCTGGTCGTTCGGCCTGTGGCTGTCGACCTCCTTCACCACGTCCTACGACGAGGAGACGGTGACCTCCTTCATCGAGGGCATGCGGGAGCGCCGGCTGCCCCTGTCCGTCTTCCACTTCGACTGTTTCTGGATGCGCGAGTTCCAGTGGTGCGACTTCACCTGGGATGCCAAGGTCTTCCCGGACCCGGAAGGCATGCTGGCCCGCCTCAGACGCCGGGGCCTGCGGATCTCCGTCTGGATCAATCCGTACATCGCCCAGCGCTCCCCGCTCTTCGCGGAGGGCAAGGCCCTCGGCCATCTGCTCCGCAGACCCGACGGCAGCGTCTGGCAGTGGGACCTGTGGCAGCCCGGTATGGCGCTGGTCGACTTCACCAGCCCGGCGGCCCGTGAGTGGTACGCGTCCAAGCTGGAGGCGCTGCTCGCGCAGGGCGTCGACTGCTTCAAGACCGACTTCGGCGAGCGGGTGCCCCTGGACGTGGCCTGGTCCGACGGCACGGACCCGGAGCGGATGCACAACTACTACACCTACCTCTACAACCGCACGGTCTTCGACGTCCTGCGCAAACACCGGGGCGAGGGCGAGGCGGTGCTCTTCGCCCGCTCGGCGACGGTCGGCGGCCAGCGCTTTCCCGTGCACTGGGGCGGCGACTGCGAGTCGACGTACGAGGCGATGGCGGAGTCGCTGCGGGGCGGGCTGTCGCTGGGGCTGTCGGGCTTCGGGTTCTGGAGCCATGACATCGGCGGCTTCGAGGGCACCCCGACCCCCGCGCTCTTCAAACGGTGGATCGCCTTCGGCCTGCTGTCCTCCCACAGCCGACTGCACGGCTCGTCGTCGTACCGGGTCCCCTGGCTCTTCGACGACGAATCGGTGGACGTCCTGCGGAAGTTCACGCAGCTGAAGCTGAGCCTGATGCCCTACCTCCAGGAGGCCGCGCGCACGGCGCACACCGAGGGGGTGCCGGTGATGCGCGCGATGGTGCTGGAGTTCCCGGACGACCCGGGCTGCGCGCATCTGGAACGCCAGTACATGCTCGGCCCCGACCTCCTGGTGGCCCCCGTCTTCAGCGACGAGGGCGATGTCACGTACTACGTCCCCGAGGGCACCTGGACCCGTTTCCCGGACGGCGGCACGGTCACCGGCCCCCGCTGGGTCCGCGAGCGCCACGGCTTCGGCAGTGTGCCGCTCCTGGTCCGGCCGGGCGCGGTCGTCCCGGTCGGCGCGGTGACGGACCGCCCGGACTACGACCACGCCGACGGGGTCACCCTGCACACGTACGGCCTGGCGCACGGGGCCCAGGTCACCGTGCCGGTGGGCGAGGTGACGTTCACGGTCGTACGGGAGGGGAACGTGCTGCGGGCGTCGTGCGGCGACCCGAGGGCGCCGTGGGGGCTCGCGGCCGGTGACCGGGAGGTCCGGGCGGCGGCGGGCACGGGCTTTCTGACGATGGACCTGGACCTGGACATGAACCTGGGCCAGGACATGGACCCGGACGGGGAGTCGGACCCTGACGGGGAGTCGGCCCCTGACGGAATGAGGCCGGTGTGACGGTGAAGATCACGGACGTGGCCCGGCACGCGGGCGTCTCCCCCAGCACCGTCTCGTACGCCCTGAGCGGCAAGCGGCCGATCTCGGCGGAGACACGGGCGCGGGTCGAGGCGGCCGTCCGCGAGCTGGGCTACCGTCCGCACGCGGGCGCCCGCGCCCTGGCCGGCAGCAAGTCGAACGTACTGGCGATGGTGGTGCCCTTACGCGCCGGGATCAATGTCCCGGTGGTCATGCGGTTCGCGGTCTCGGCGGTCACCACGGCCCGCGCGCACGACCATGACGTCCTGCTGCTGACGCAGGAGGAGGGCGAGGACGGTCTGCGGCGGGTGACGGACACGGCCCTGGTGGACGCGCTGATCGTGATGGACGTCCAACTCCACGACCCCAGGCTGCCGTTGCTGCGCACCCTGGACCGCCCGTCGGTACTGATCGGCTTCCCCGCCGACCCCTCCGGTCTGACCTGCATCGACCTGGACTTCAGGACGGCGGGCGAGCTGTGCGTGGAGCATCTGGCCGGTCTGGGGCACCGTGTGGTGGGCCTGATCGGTTCCCCGCCCGAGGTCTACGTCCGCCGGACCTCGTTCGCCCAACGCGTCGTCCAGGGCTTCACCTCGGCCGCCACCCGCAACGGCATGTCCTCCACGGTCCACCCCTGCGAGGCCACCCCGGCGGCGGCCCGCGCGGTCGCGGAACGTCTCCTGCGCGAACAACCGGCCCTCACGGGTGTGGTCATCCACAACGAGGCGGTCCTGGAGCCCCTCGTCGACGCGTTCGAACACCTCGGTCTGCGCGTCCCGGCCGATCTGTCGATCACCGCCCTGTGCCCGGACGACCTCGCGGCGAACCTCCGCGTGCCCCTCACCTCGATCGCCATCCCGTCGGCGGAGGTGGGCGAGCGGGCGGTGGCCCTGCTGATGAAGAAGCTGGCCGGCGTCCCCGTGCCCCAGGCCACGCTGCTCGCGCCCCGGCTGACCGTACGGGCGAGCACGGCCCGCCGGGTGACCGGATGACCGACCGGCTGGGCACATGGCGAAGCCCCGCTGCTGTATCGCAGCGGGGCTTCGCCCACATGGGAATTGTGGAGATGGCGGGAATCGAACCCGCGTCCAACGGTGTGGAATCAGGGCTTCTCCGTGTGCAGTTCGCTGTGATTTTCTCAGCCCCGGCGATCACGCGAACAAGTCGCCGACGGGCTCAGTCACTGTTAGATTTCCCTCTTCACCCCGTGACCGGGATCGAGGTTTAGTCCCCTAGCTGATGCCAGGAACCGGGTCGGGAACACCCCCGGGCTGACACTCCCTTGAGTAAGGAGCAGTCGCTTCGCTACCTGAGATCAGGCGGCGAGGGAGAACTGCTGCTTGGGAGAATCGCTGTTGGAATTGGCGATTATTTGTTTCGGCCTGTGGTTAACGAGATCGTGGCCGCTTCCTCGACACGCTTCCCCTGCTTCGACATCCGCTGTCGAAACCGATCATCCCCATGTTGTTTTTTCAATGCTCACACCGGACTGGCCGGTGTTGGTGCCATCGTACGTGACCAACGCGAGCGCGTGCCACCGTATTCCCGGTGGCGCCGCCGGCCGTGGCTAGGCGCGCTGCTTCCGCTTCGCCGCCGCGATGGCGCGGTCCGACTCCCGCCGGTCCTGCTGTTCCCGCAGGGTCTGCCGCTTGTCGTACTCCTTCTTGCCCCGTGCGAGCGCGATCTCCGCCTTCGCCCGGCCGTCCTTGAAGTACAGGGCGAGGGGCACGATCGTGTGACCCGTCTCCTGCGCCTTGGACTCCAGCTTGTCGATCTCCTCGCGGTGCAGCAGCAGCTTCCGCTTGCGGCGCGCGGAGTGGTTGGTCCAGCTGCCCTGGTGGTACTCGGGGATGTGGGCGTTGTGCAGCCACGCCTCGCCCCGGTCGATCTGGACGAAGCCGTCGGACAGCGAGGTCCGGCCCTCGCGCAGCGACTTGACCTCCGTGCCGGTGAGGACGAGCCCGGCCTCGTAGGTGTCGATGATCGCGTAGTCGTGCCGGGCCTTCTTGTTCTGGGCGACGATCTTGCGCTTGCCGCCCTTCTCGCCGTCCCGGCCCTTGGCGGCCGTCCCGCCCTGCTTGGGCTGGGACTCCTTCGGTACGTACATTCCCTTGCTCATAGTGCCGTCCATTTTCGCACTACGGAGGGGGTCCGCGGGAAGCCGATTAACGGGAGCGGCGTCCAGGGGAACGCGGAGGGGCTCCGGAACCGGTGCGGAGGCTGGTGCGGAAGCTACTGTCCGAGCCCGCTGAGGACCGTCTCGGCCCGCTGGAGGGCGTCGTCGTCCGCCTCCAGGTCCGGGGTGATGCCCCGGCCGTCGACGCCCCGCCCCGAGGGGGTGCGGTAGTGGCCGACGGTCAGTTCGGCGACGGAGCCGCCGGGGAGGCGGCTCGGCATCTGCACCGAGCCCTTGCCGAAGGTGCGGGAGCCCACGACCACCGCGCGGCCCCGGTCCTGGAGGGCGCCGGTGAGCAGCTCGGCCGCGCTCATCGTGCCGCCGTCGACGAGCGTGACGAGGGGCCGGGCGGTGTCGCCGCCGGGTTCCGCGTGCAGGGCCCGCTGCTCGCCGTTGACGTCGTACGTGGCGACGAGGCCGCCGTCGAGGAAGGCGGAGGCGGCGGTGACGGCCTCGGAGACCAGACCGCCGGAGTTGCCGCGGAGGTCGAGGACGAAACCGGCGGCGTCGGCGGACTGCTCGACGGCGGCCCGGACGAGATCGCCGGAGCCCTTGGTGAAGGCGTCGACCGTGACGACGACGACCCCGCCGGCGGTACGGCTGACGGTCACGTCCTCGGTGGACAGCCGGGCCCGGCGCAGGGTCGCGTGCCAGGTCCGGGTGGAGCGCTTCAGCTCCAGCGAGACCTTCGTACCGGCGGCCGCGCTCTCGGGAGTGTCGCTGTCCTCGGTCCCCCCACCGATCGCGTCGCCGCGCAGTAACGAGACGACCTCGGTGACCGGGCGCCCGGCGACCTTCTCACCGTCGACGCCGACCAGCTGGTCGCCCGCGCGGATCCCGGCGCCCGCGGCGGGAGAGCCGTCCTGCACCCGGGTCACCTCGACACGGCCGTCGCGACGCAGCCTGGCCCAGAGGCCGACGCCGGTGTACTCGCCGTCGAGGGCCTCCTCGAACTGCTCGTACTCGCCCTCGGAGTAGACCGCGCCCCACCGGTCGCCGCTGCGGCTGACGGCCCGCTCGGCGGCCTCCACGGGGGACTCGCCCTCGGCCATGGCCTCGGCGGCGGCGTCGGCGACGTCCTGCTCCCTGCCGGCCGGGTCGGAGCGGGAGGGGGTCACGGCGGCCGTCGTCGCGCGCCGCTGGTCGTCGAAGGAGCCGGTCGCGGCGCCCGTGGCGAGCACGCTCGCGAAGACCAATGTCAGGGCCGCCCCGCGGCCGATGCGGCGGGGCTGGGAGAACAGGTCGCGGCCTGACATGTCGGCGAGTCTAGGACAACGCGAAGGGCCGCACCGGCCCTTGCCGGTACGGCCCCCAGGGGCATGCGTCACACCTTCAGGTACTTGCGCAGCGCGACGAACGCGGCCAACGCCGGCATCAGGAAGCTCACCGTGAGGATGAGCGGCAGCTTCACCAGGACCGCGTCCCAGCCGACGAAATTGATCAACGGCAGGTTGGTGGACAGGGACACTCCGTTGTCGATCACGAAGTACTGCCCGAGGAGCAGGAAGGCACAGGCGACCGTGCCGCCGATGATCCCGGCGACCGCGGCCTCCATGATGAACGGCGCCTGGATGTAGAAGCCCGAGGCGCCCACCAGCCGCATGATGCCGATCTCACGACGACGGCTGAACGCCGAGACACGCACCGTGTTGACGATCAGCAGCAGCGCCACCACCAGCATGACCGCCATCACGCCGCGCGCCGCCAGGTTCAGGTAGCCGAGGAGCCGGAACAGGTTGTCCAGGATGCCCTTCTGGTCCTGGACCGACTGCACACCGTCACGGCCGTTGAAGGCGCTCGCGATGACCTGGTACTTCTCCGGGTCCTTCAGCTTGATGCGGTACGACTCCTGCATCTGGTCCGGGGTGAGGCTGCTGGCCAGCGGGGAGTCGCCGAACTGCTCTTTGTAGTGCTTGTACGCCTGGTCCTGCGACTCGTAGGCGACGTTGTCGACGACCGACATCTTGTTCAGATCGGACTTGATCTGGTTCTTCTGCTCGGTCGTGACGGCGCCCTTGGCGCAGTTGGGGTCGGACTCCGCGTCGCTCTTGTTGCAGAGGAAGACCGACACGTTGACCTTGTCGTACCAGTAGCCCTTCATCTGGCTGACCTGGTCGCTCATCAACAGCGATCCGCCGAACAGGGCGAGGGAGAGGGCGACGGAGACGATGACCGCGAAGGTCATCGTGAGGTTGCGGCGGAGACCGACACCGATCTCCGAGAGGACGAACTGGGCGCGCATGGCGTCTCGCTGAGCCTTTCCGTGGACTGTGCGGTCAGTGCTGGTAGCCGTAGACGCCGCGCGCCTGGTCGCGGACGAGGCGGCCCTTCTCCAGCTCGATGACGCGCTTGCGCATCTGGTCCACGATGTTCTGGTCGTGGGTCGCCATCACCACGGTGGTGCCCGTCCGGTTGATCCGGTCGAGCAGCTTCATGATGCCGACGGAGGTCTGCGGGTCGAGGTTGCCGGTGGGCTCGTCCGCGATCAGGAGCTTGGGCCGGTTCACGAAGGCGCGCGCGATGGCCACGCGCTGCTGCTCACCACCGGACAGTTCGCCCGGCATGCGCTCCTCCTTGCCGCCGAGGCCGACCAGCTCCAGCACCTGCGGCACGGACTTGCGGATCTCGCCGCGCGACTTGCCGATGACCTCCTGGGCGAAGGCGACGTTCTCGCCGACCGTCTTGTTCGGCAGCAGCCGGAAGTCCTGGAACACCGTCCCGAGCTGGCGGCGCATCTGCGGCACCTTCCAGTTGGACAGGCGCGCGAGATCCTTGCCGAGGACGTGCACCTGCCCCTGGCTGCACCGCTCCTCCCGCAGGATCAGCCGCAGGAACGTGGACTTTCCGGAGCCGGACGACCCCACGAGGAACACGAACTCGCCCTTCTCGACCTCCAGGGACACATCCCTGAGTGCGGGGCGGGTCTGCTTGGGGTAGACCTTGGACACGTTGTCGAATCGGATCACGGATGCACCACAAGCCGTCGGGAATGGATGGACGAGACTGTACCGCGCCGTACACGGGCCCCGGTGAGGGCGCAGCCCGAACACAGGGGGCGCGGGGAACTGCGCGACCGGCCCCCACCGGCCCGCGGCCTCCCGGCAACCGCACGCACCCCTTTCCGAGGCTCTCGCGCAACCTCCGGAGGAACCTGGCACAGTGGTGGGGAGGAACGGTCCGGCTCCACAAAGCGTTGAGGTATGTGTGAGGCCATTGCAAGGAGGGCGAGGCGCATGACGTACGACCGGTTGGTGTGCGCGAACTGCGCGTCCCCCGTCGCCGAGGGCCGCTGCCATGTGTGCCGGGCCAGCCGCGAGCGACTCCAGCAGGAGAACCCCTTCGCGAGCCTGAGCCCCATGACCCTGATCGCCCTGCTGGCGATCCTGATAGCGGCGGTGGCGCTGCTGGCGCACCAGACGGCATAGGCGCCGGCCGGCATCGAGAGCGGTGAGAGCCGCACGGACAAGCGGCACGGACATACGACGAAGGCCCGGGGCTGGCTGCCCGGGCCTTCGTCGTACCTCTGTGTGGCAGGTGTCGCTATGCCGTACCGCGAGCGGTCAGGCGGCGGCGCCGCGGCCGACCATCAGGCGGGGCAGCAGCCGGAAGCCGATACCGCCGGCGATCATCGTGGCGGCACCGACCAGCAGGAACGTGGTCTCGGCGGCACCCGTCTCGGCCAGCTCGCCGCTGCCGGCGCCCTGGGCCTGGGCGTCCGAGCCGGTGTCCGTGAGGGCCGAGGAGCCCTCCTGCTGGACGGACTCGTCGTTGCCGCCGTCGGGCGTGGTGCCACCGGAGGTGGAACCACCGTCGGTGGAGCCGCCGGAGGTCGAACCGCCGTCGGTGGAACCGCCCGAGGTCGAACCGCCATCGGTCGAACCGTTGGAGGTGGACCCGTTGGAGGTGGACCCGCTCGAGTTCGAACCGTTGGAGGTCCCGTTGGAGGTCGAACCGCCCGAGTTCGAACCGTTGGACGTTCCGTTGGAGGTCCCGTTGGAGGAGGAACCGCCGTCGGTGGTGGTGCCGCCGTCGGTGGTGGTGCCGCCGTCGGTCGTGGTGCCACCGTCGGTCGTGGTGCCACCGTCCGTGGTGGTGCCGCCATCGGTCGTGGAGCCACCGATGGTGGTCGTGACGCCACCGTCCGTGGTGGTCCCGCCGTCGGTGGTGGTGCCACCGTCCGTGGTCGTACCGCCGTCGGTGGTGGTCCCGCCGTCGGTGGTGGTGCCACCGTCCGTGGTCGTACCGCCGGAGGTGGTGGCACCGATGATGGTGTTGCCCTCGGTGTCGTTGCCGGTCTGGACCGAGACACCGGCTTCGACCGAACCGCCGTCGTCGGTGCTGACACCGACGCCGACGCCGAGGTCGAGCGCTGAAGCGGCACCCGCGGCGGTCAGCGAAGCGCCGGCGGCGATCACGGCCCCCGCGGCTATACGCGCCACGCGGATCCGCGTCTTCTTCGTCATATGGCTGCTACCCCCAGTAGCTCATCAGTGAATGGAGCAGAGCGCCCGGGGCCGCGATCAACGGGAGCAGTCGGTTGGGTCGAAGTCCCCCGGTTCACATGCGCCCCAGTAATGCGCATGCCATACGCCACCCTTCCCAGTTTTCCCAGCAACGTCAAGGTCGTTGCGTACGCGATGTCCCGTTCACCGCATTTGACCTCGGCAACGACATGTGAGTGTGACGTAAGACCCAGACATCCCCACACAGAAAAGGCAACTGCCTTCCGATGGAAGGCAGTTGCCTTGTCGACAAAGCGCTGAATTCGGCCGCGCTACTTCTCCTGCTGCTTGCGCCAGCGAATTCCGGCCTCCAGGAAGCCGTCGATCTCGCCATTGAACACGGCCTCGGGGTTACCGACTTCGTGGTCGGTGCGGAGGTCCTTGACCATCTGGTACGGGTGCAGGACGTACGAACGCATCTGGTTGCCCCAGGAGTTGCCGCCGTCGCCCTTGAGCGCGTCCATCTTGGCCTGCTCCTCCTGCCGGCGCCGGTCGAGGAGCTTCGCCTGGAGGACGTTCATCGCGGACGCCTTGTTCTGGATCTGCGACCGCTCGTTCTGGCAGGAGACGACGATGCCCGTGGGGAGGTGGGTCAGCCGCACCGCGGAGTCGGTGGTGTTGACGCCCTGACCGCCGGGGCCGGACGACCGGTAGACGTCCACGCGCAGCTCGGACTCGTCGATCTCGATGTGGTCCGTCGTCTCGACCACGGGCAGGATCTCGACACCGGCGAAGGAGGTCTGGCGCCGCCCCTGGTTGTCGAACGGCGAGATACGGACGAGCCGGTGCGTGCCCTGCTCCACGGAGAGCGTGCCGTAGGCGTACGGCACCTGCACGGCGAAGGTGGTGGACTTGATGCCCGCCTCCTCCGCGTACGAGGTCTCGTACACCTCGGTCTTGTAGCCCTTCTGCTCCGCCCAGCGCAGATACATCCGCTGCAGCTTCTCGGCGAAGTCGGCGGCGTCGACGCCACCGGCCTCGGCGCGGATGTTGACGAGGGCCTCACGGGAGTCGTACTCGCCGGACAGGAGGGTACGGACCTCCATCTCGTCCAGCGCCTTGCGGACGGAGGTCAGCTCCGACTCGGCCTCGGCGCGGGTGTCCGGGTCGTCCTCCTCCTCGGCCATCTCGAAGAGGACCGCGAGATCGTCGATACGACCACGCAGCGCCTCCGCCTTCCTGACCTCGGCCTGGAGGTGGGAGAGCTTGCTGGTGATCTTCTGCGCCTCGTCCGGGTTGTCCCAGAGGGACGGCGCCGCCGCCTGCTCCTCGAGCACGGCGATGTCTGCCCTCAGCTTGTCGAGGTCCAAAACGGCCTCGATCGACTCCATGGTCGAGGAGAGGGACTTCAGCTCTTCGGATACATCGACGACTGCCACGCCCCCAGCCTAACGGCTCCGCCGACCGAGCCATGCGGGGTGCCGCCCCCGCCGGCCCCTGTACCCGGGGCTGCCGCCCAGGTGGGTTCTTCGGCCGCGGGTCCGGTGGGGGCCGGCCGCGCAGTTCCCCGCGCCCCTGAAAAGCCGGGGCTTGCGCCCCGTGCTTCTCAGGCCCGCAGGGCCTGATCTTTCAGGGGCGCGGGGAACTGCGCGAGAAGCCCCACCGGACCCGCACCCGCGAACGAACCAGAACCCCCGAGTCACTAGTAGTGCTTGGTCAGGTCGGTATCGGTTGTGGCATGTCGCGGTGACAGGTGGGGCAGGCGCCGGTCCAGACCGCGAGGAGTAGCTGAAGTTC
>NZ_JBEOYO010000091.1:0-20706 GCF_040297125.1 Streptomyces sp. NPDC001868
GTCCGAGCCGGTGCGCGTCGCGCAGGGACAGCTCGGCCAGGGCAGCCCCTGCTTCGCTTTTCAGGGGCGCGGGGAACTGCGCGAGAAGCCCCACCGGGCCCGCGGACGGACAACCGGCCGATGTGGGGCGGTGGTCAGGCCGTCGTGAAGGCAAGGACGACGTTGTGGCCACCGAAGCCGAAGGAGTGGCTGAGGGCCGCGCGGATGTGCTGGGGGCGGGGCTGCTTGGTGACGCAGTCGATGTCGAACTCGGGGGCGGGTGCCTGAAGGTTGGCGATCGGGGGGACGCGGCCGTGCTGGAGGGTCAGGATCGTGAGCGCGGCCTCGATCGCGCCCGCGGCGCCGAGGGTGTGGCCGAGCACGCCCTTGGTGGCGGTGACGCTGGGGCGGTGCGGCAGCGCGCGGGCGATCAGCGCGGCCTCGGTGGCGTCGTTGAGCGGGGTGGACGTGCCGTGGGCGTTGACGTGGTCCACGTCGTCCGGAGCGAGACCCGCCTCGTGCAGGGCGGTGCGCAGGGCGGCCTCCGCGCCGTGGGCGCCGTCCGGCGGAGCGGTGGGGTGGTGGGCGTCGGAGGTGCTGCCGCACCCGGCGAGCAGGGCGCGGGGCCGGGCGCCCCGGGCGGCGGCGTCGGCGGCGCGTTCCAGGACCAGGACGCCGGCGCCCTCGGCCAGCACGAAGCCGTCACGGTCGGCGGCGAACGGCCGGGACGCCCCGGCGACGGCGTCGGCCCGCTCGGACAGGGCGCCCATCCGCCAGAAGCCGGTCACGCACAGCCGGCTGACGGCGGCCTCGGTGCCGCCCGCCACGGCCACGTCGCACAGGCCGCCGGCGAGCAGGTCGCGGGCGAGGGCGATCGCGGTGGCCCCGGAGGCGCAGGCGGTGGCCGGCGCGAGGCCGACACCCCGGGCGCCGAGGTCGATGGAGACCTCGCCGGCGGCCAGGTTCGGGATGATCATGGGGATGGTGAGGGGGGACACCCGGCCGGGCCCGTGCCGGTCGAGCCGCAGGTACTGCTCCTCCCACTTCTCGGTGCCGCCCATGCCACAGCCGATCACCGTGGCCACGCGAGCCCCCTGCCAGGTCGCCGGATCCAGACCCGCGTCGCGCACCGCCTCCCGGGCGGCGAGGACGGCGAGTTTGGCGAACCGGCCCATGCGCCAGGACTTGCGGCCCACGGCGCGGTCGATGTCCTCCTCCGGGAGCGGCAGCCGGCAGGAGAAGTCCACCGGCAGCCCGTCCAGGGCGGGATCGCGGGTGGCGAGGGAGCGTCCCGCGCAGACCGCCTCCCAGGTGGCCTCGGCACCCTCGCCTCCCGGGGTGAGCAGACCGAGCCCGGTGACGGCGATCGGCGTCCGCACCCGGGCCGGCGGGGCCGACGGAGTCATCGGCGCGCTCCGGCCGTGCGCAGTTCGTCGAGGTGGGCGGTCACCTCGGCCAGGGTCGTGGTACGGGTGGCGTGCTCGCCGTCGACCTTCACCCCGAGGCGTTCTTCGAGGACGAGGACGAGCTCGGCCAGCGCGAGGGAGTCCAGTTCGAGCCGTTCCAGGGTGACGTCCGGCGACAGTTCGTCCTCGGGGATGCGGAAGGTGGAGGTGAGGGCTGCGCGGACGACGTCGTAGGTCGGGAGGACAGGGGCGGCGGCGGAGTCGGCAGCGCTGACGGTGGCTTCGCTCAGGTCGCTCAGGTTGTTCAAGTCGTTCAGGTCGTTCCGGTTGTTGAGGTCGTTCAAGTCGTTCACGGGGGTTCCTCGGGTGGTCGTCGGTCCTGGACGGGGGGAAGGGAGGTGCCTCAGGTGGTGGCGTCGGGGTGCCATTCCATGAGGAGCAGTCCGGCGGAGGCCCCGCTGGCGAGGCCGAGGAACGCCACCAGAGCGCCGGGCCGCAGCCGGTCGTGCCGGGCGGCCTCGACGAGTTGCAGGGGCAGACTCGCGGTGGCGACGTTGCCGTAGCGGGGGAAGGCGGCCACGGTCCGGTCCCGGCTGAGGCCGGTGGAGTCGAGGATGGTGCGGGTGAACGGGACGGACGGCTGGTGCAGACAGACGAGGTCGAGGGCGTCGGGCTCGTGGCCCCACTCCCGCAGCGTGTCCATGGCCTCCTTCTCCATCCCCGCGAAGGCGGCGGCCAGGGCCTGGGAGTCGAAGCGGAGAGAGGTCACCGGGCCGGCCGGTGAGAAGTACGGGTTGGTGACCGTGGCCGCCCGCCAGCCGGCCGAGTTGGTGAAGAAGCGCAGGCCGAGCAGCCCGGGGCGGTCGCTCGCCTCCAGCAGCATCGCGGCCCCCAGATCACCGAGGGTCAGGGCGGGCAGCAGCAGGGCGAGCTCGTCGCGGTCGCCGACCGGGAACGGGAGGCGGGAGAGCGCGCTGCCCCGCTCGCCGGTGACGACGAGCACCCGGCGGTAACGGCCGGCCCGGATCAGCGCGTCGGCGATCTCCAGGGCGTTGAGAAGACCGTTGCAGGCGTTCTTGACGTCGAACACCGCTGCCCCGAGGCCGAGTCGGTCGGCCACGACATGAGCGGTGGCGGGCTCCTCCAGATCCTCGCAGGCGGAGGCGAAGACGAGCAGATCCACGGAATCGGGGCTCAGCCCGGACTCGTCGAACAGCCGCCGGGCCGCTGCCGCCGCCAGGTCGGAGGGCCGCGTGCCGGCGGGCGCCACACGGCGCTCCTCGAAGCCGTACATCTGCCGCAACAGCCCCGGCATCAGGCGGAGGCCGGGGTTCCGGGAGCGGATTCCGTCCTCGATCTCCGTGCCCGTCTGCCGGTCCTCGGGCACATGGACGGCGACCCGGCGGATCGTGCTGTGGCGGGGCTCTGTCATGGAAGTCGTGTCGCTCCTCGGCCCGGGCCGCGATCGTCGTCGAATGCCACCGGCGGCGGCCCGGGTCAGTGAAGGGTGAGGAGGCGCGGCACCGCAAACGGGCGGGGGGTCCGCCCCACTCGTTGGAGTGATCATGGACGGTTACTTCATCCCTGGGAGCTACGCGCGGCGAGGGAGGCGACCTCGGGTGCCGACAATGCTCCGGTGTCGCTGACCGAGGTCCAATCCCCTTACCCCGACTACGACTTCGCCCCGCACTGGTTCGAGCACGAGGGTGTGCGCCAGCACTACCTCGACGAGGGGGCGGGCGCGCCGGTGCTCATGCTGCACGGCAACCCCAGCTGGAGCTACATGTGGCGGCACCTGGTGCGGGAGCTGCGCACCGACCACCGGTGCGTCGTCCCCGACCACATCGGCATGGGCCTGTCCGACCGCCCCCGGGACGCCTCCCGCGCCCGCACCGGTGCCGACCGGCTGGCGGAGCTGGAGCGCCTGATGGAGCACCTGGTGACCGAACGCGGCCTGCCCGACCGGGGCTGGACACTGGTCGGCCACGACTGGGGCGGCATCATCGGCACGGCCTGGGCCCGCCGCCACCCCGAGTGGCTCTCCCGCGTCGTCATGCTCAACTCGGCGGCGTTCCCCGTGCCGCCCGGCCACCGGCTGCCCTGGTATCTGCGGCTGATCCGGGGCGGCGGCCGGCCACCGGCCTGGTTCGTGCACCGCACCAACGCCTTCGCCCTGGCCGCCTCCCACCTAGGCGTGACCTCCCCGCTGCCCGCGCCGGTGCGCCGCGCGTACGTGGCCCCCTATCGCGGCGAGCACCGCAGGCCGGCAATCCTGCGCTTCATCCAGGACATCCCGCTGACCCCCGCCGACCCGGCGTGGCCGCTGGTCGACGTGGGCCCCGTCGAAGCGCCGGAGATGACCGCCCTGCCCATGCTGCTGTGCTGGGGCGGCCGGGACCCGGTCTTCGGCCACCGCTTCCTCGCAGAGTGGGTGCGCCGCTTCCCCCACGCCGAGGCCCATCTGTTCCCCCACGCCGGCCATTTCGTGCAGGAGGACGCCCGCGAGGAAGTCATCGCCCGCGTAAGGGAGTTCCTCGGCGGTGAGCCGGGAGGCGGAGCCTCGGAACGCGACGGCCAGGAACGCGACGACCCGGGAGGCGGAGCCCCGGAACGCGACGGCCCGGAACGCGACGGCCCGGAACGCGGCGCCCCCGAGAGCCGCGCCCCCGAGACCCGCGCCCCCGAAAGCCCCGACCCGGAAAGCCCCCTGGAAAGCCCCGACCCGGAAAGGCAGAGCTGACCCGTGTCCTCCTCCGCGACGGCCTCCACCCCCTCCACCCCCTCCACTCCCTCAACCCCATCCACCCCCTCAACCCCCGCAGTCCCCCCGACCGGCTCGTCCGACACGGGAGTCGGCCTGTTCGGTCGGCTGTCGCACTGGCGGTTGTCCCGGCCCACCGCCGTCGCGCTCGACACCTTCCGCGGCCGGTACCGGGAGCGGATCACCTACGCCGGTCTGCACGCCCGATGCCTGCGCACCGCGGACGCGCTGGCCGCCGCGGGCATCGGGCCGGGCACATGCGCGGTGGTGATGACCCGCCGCCCCCTGGACCTGCTCACCACGGTGTACGCGCTGTCCGCGCTCGGGGCGTGCGCCGTACTGATCGACCCCGGACTGCCCCGAGACGCGCTGCGCCGCTGTCTGCGGGAGGCCGACCCCCAGGCGTTCGTGGGGGAACCGCTCGCCCAGGTGGCGCGCGTGCTGCGCGGCTGGGCCCCCGGTGTCCGCACGGCCGTCTCCACCGGCCCCGGCCCGGGCCTCGGCGCCTGGCCGACCCTCGCCGCCCTGGCCCGCACGGCACCACGCGCCGCACTGGACGCCACCGACGACGGCCCGGCCCTGATCGCCTACACCTCGGGCTCGACGGGCACCCCGAAGGGCGTCGTCTACACCAACGGGCAGTTGGTGCGGCAGTGCGGCGCCACCGGGGACGTCCTGGGCGCGGGACCGGGCACGGTGATGCTCGTCGGGTTCCTGCCGTTCGCCCTGGGCGGTCCGGCACTCGGCGTCACCGTCGTCATCCCGAGGATGGACTTCCGCAGGCCGGGCCGGGCCCACCGCGCCGACCTGCTCCGGGCGGTGACGCGCACGAACGCGACCTGTCTGCTCGGCTCCCCGGCACTCCTGACCGTGCTGGCGGCGGACGGCCACGAGGAACCGGCCCTCGCGGGCGTACGGTCCGTCGCCACCTTCGGCGCCCCGCTGGAGTACGACCTCCTGGACCGCCTCACCGCCACGCTGCCCGGCGAGGCCGTGATCCGCAGCGTGTACGGCGCCACCGAGAGCCTGCCGGTGAGCGCCGCCGACGGCGAGACCCTGCGCTCCGCGCGCGCCGCCTCCGAGCGGGGCGGCGGCCGATGCGTGGGCAGGCCGGTGCCCTCCATGCGCGTGGAGATCATCCCGGCCGACGCGGGACCGATCGCCCACTGGTCCGACGTGGAGCCGCTCCCCGCCCACACCGTCGGGGAGATCACGGTGTGCGGCCCCTCGGTCAGCCGGACCTACCACGGCCGCCCGTCCGCCGACGCCCGGGCGAAGATCCCCGACGAGGCCCACGACGGAGGCGGGGAACGCGACGGGGACCGAGGGGACCGGGGGGACGAGGGGGATCAGGGGGACCAGGGGGACGAGGGGCGCGTATGGCACCGCACCGGTGATCTCGGCCGTACGGACGACGAGGGCCGCCTCTGGTACTGCGGACGGAAGGTCCACGCCGTCCCCGGCACCGGCGGCCCCCTCTACACCGAGTGCGTCGAGCCGGCGTGCAACACGGTCGACGGAGTCCGCCGCACCGCGCTGGTCGACGCCGGCGACGAGCGGGCCCTGCCCGCCCTCTGCGTGGAGACGGACGGGCCACGGCACGGCGCCGAGCGCAGCCGTATCGTCGCCGACCTGCGCCGCACCCTCGCCGCGCTGGACGGCGGTGAGGAGATCCGGGCGATCCTCTTCCACCCCGGATTCCCCGTCGACATCCGGCACAACTCGAAGATCGAACGCGGCGCGCTCGGCCGCTGGGCGAGCCACCGCCTGGCGGCGGCGAACGCCCGCACCTCGGAGGGTCCGGCGTGAGAATCCTCGTCACCGGTGGCAGCGGATTCCTGGGCGCGGAGATCTGCCGGCGTCTGGTGGCCCGCGGCCACCGCGTACGGTCCCTACAGCGCGGGCACCGGGCGCCGCCGCCGGACGGGGCCGAGGCCGTGTGGGGCGACATCCGTGACGCCGGAGCGGTCGCGGACGCCGTACGCGGGTGCGACGCCGTCGTGCACACCGCCGCGCTGGCCGACGTGTGGGGGCCGCGACGCGACTTCGCGTCCGTCAACGTCGTGGGGACCGCGGCCGTCCTCGACGCCTGCCGACAGCACGGGGTGCCCCGGCTGGTCCACTGCTCCAGCGCCAGCGTCGTGTTCGCCGGACGGGATCTGGAGGGTGTCGACGAGTCGGCGCCGTATCCCGGGCGGTTCCTCGCCGCCTACCCCTGGTCGAAGGCCCGCGCGGAACGCATGGTCCTGGACGCCGACGGCTCCCGGTTGTCCACCGTGTCCCTGCGCCCCCACCTGATCTGGGGCGATGGCGACCCGCATCTGCTGCCGGGCCTGCGCCGCGCGGTCCGGCGGGGACGGCTGCTGCTGCCCGGGACGGGAGCCAACCGCGTGGACACCGTCCATGTCACCGACGCCGCCGAGGCGCATGTGCTCGCCGTGGAAGCGCTGGCGCCGGGTTCCCCGCTCGCGGGAGCCAGTTACTTCGTCACCCAGGGCCGCCCCTGCACCCTCTCCGCCACCGTGCGCGGCCTCCTCGCGCACCATGGCATCACCGTGGAGGTCCGCCCCGTTCCCGCCCCGGCCGCGCGTGCCGCCGCCGTGCTCGTCGAAGCGACGGCGACGGCCGTACGAAGCCGCCGGCGCCCCCTGCTGACGCGCTTCCTCGCGGCCGAACTCACGCGCGCCCACTGGTTCGACATCTCCGCCGCGCGCCGCGACCTCGGTTACACCCCCACCGACCACTCCTGGCAGACGGCCGTGACCGGAGTGCCGGGCGAGGGGAACGACCGCTGAACGGGGGCGGATCCGCGCGACCGCCCCCGGACAGCCCACCGCCCACAGCCCCCTGCGTACCGCCCACTGCGTACCGCCCACTGCGTACCGCCCACTTCGCACCGCGCACAACACGCGACACCGAGGGCACCCCTCAGGCGGCCACCAACACGCCCTCCTCCTCCCGGGCCCCCTCCGCCGCCGCCAGCAACCCCACGAGCGTGGCCCGGGCCCGGGCCACCCGCGACCGCACGGTGCCGATGGGGCATCCCGTCAGTTCCGCCACATCCTCGTAGGACAGCCCCCGCATCTGGGTGAGGACGAACGCCTCACGCCGCTCCTCGGACAGCGCCCCCAGCAGATCGGCGAGCGCCACACCGTCGTCGAAGCCGGGCAGCCCGCGCGGCTGCGCGTGCTCGACGGCCAGCCGCCAGTCCGGTACGTCGGCCGGCCGGGGCCGGGCCGCCGCGTACCGGAAGCTGTCGGTCACCGCCCGCCGGGCGATGGACAGCAGCCACGTACGGGCCGAGCAGCGCCCCTCGAACCGGTGCAGGCTGCCGAGCGCCCGCAGGAACGTGTCCTGGGCGAGGTCGTCCACCGCCTGGGGGTCCGCGCAGAGGTGGGCGACGAACCGCTGGACGTCACGGTGCAGCGCGCCGACGAACCGCTCGACGGCCTCCGGGTCCCCACCGCGGGCGGCCAGCGCCCAGGCGGTTATGGACTCGTCGTTCATGGGCCTGGCCTGCGCGACGGAGGCAGGCACGGAGGCAGGCGGGGAGGTAAGGGTGATCACCTGGTGTCCTTCTCGGGTCATCCGGGATCCGGACCATCGACGGACGCGGGCAAGGAGCGAACGCGTCCGGAGGTCCGGTGAGGAAGGGAAGCCGGCCGTACGGCGCGCGCGGGGGCGGCGTACGGCCGAAGCCCGAGGCACGAGCCGTGGTGGCTGCCTCGGGTCACCGGCTGTCGTCAGCTGACAGCGGTCCCGGCGGGCGGACCCCGAGAGGTGAGGGCGTGGACGAGAAGGAGGCGGCGCGGCGCACGGTCCGAACGGCCGCGGCGCACCCGGGGGCGCGGCCGCTCCGCCGCGACGGGCAGCCCGAGCGAGAGCCGCAGCGGTGCGGCCAGCCAGCCGGCCACGGCCCGCAGCAGCCCGAAGGCGGCGCGCTCGCCGTACGCCAGCCACAGCCCGCTCAGCAGCGCGGCCAGCAGATGCGCGGCGAGCATGCCGGACGAGGACGCGTACATCGACGCGAGCCAGGACAGGAGCGAGGAGGAGGACGCGGACGAGCCGTCCAGGAGGTACCCGGTGTGGTCCACATGGCCCATGTGACCGGCCGCACCCGTGTGGACCGTGTGAATCATGTGGGCGGAACCCATGTCCATGAGATCCGCCGAGCCGGTCGAACCCGCCGAACCCGCCGAACTCGCCGAACTCGCCGAGCCCGTACGGCCGTTGGCGGCCATCGAGGTCATCGCGGCCATCGGGGTCGTCGACTGCGCAAGCTCGAAGCCCCAGTGCAGGGCCGTCTGGGCGGCGACCACGACGGACGTGATCAACGGGAGCCCGCGCTCACGTCCGGCCAGGCACCAGCCGACGGCACCGGTCGCGGCGGCCCCGGCCGCCATCGACCACCAGGGGACATGGCTGCCGGACATCATCACGTGGCCCAGGGCGGCGAGCAGCACACAGACGGCCGCGAACATCGCGGCGCGTGTCGTGCGCGAACCCCACCCTGCGGTCATGGCGCCCCATCCTCGCATCCGGACACCGCCGTCACCCCGTCCCTCTTGAGTACGGATTTCCACCCGGCGTCGCACTCACACCGCCGACTGTGATCCAGATCACCGAGGAACCGGCCGTGCCGATGAGGCAGTCTTCTGCCTCGTGGGGACCCCTTCGCAGCAGAACAGCCGTACCGGCCCGGGCAGACAGGCGGGCCCGACCGACCCGGGCACGACGTCCGGCCCGGGAGCGACGACCGGCCCGGCCGCGGCCACCGCCCCGGGCGCGCGGAGCAGACCGGCCGCCGACTCCGGCGCCCACATGGTCGTCTGCGGGGACGACGGGCTGGCGCACCGGCTCGCCGCCGAACTGCGGACCGTGTACGGGGAACAGGTGACGCTCGTCGTGCCGCCCACCGCCCGGATCGCGCAGCGGCCGGTCGTCGGGCGGGCCCGGACCGCCGCCGCCCTCCTCGACCGGGTGACGGCCGTGGTCAACCGGGCCGCGGGCAACGGCGATCCGACGACCGGGGACCGGGGCGACAGGAACCCCCGCACCGGCGAGCCGAACACCCGGGACGGCGGCGGCGAACGGGTCCTGGAGGCGGCCGAGGCCACCGAGGCGGTGCTCGCCGAGGCCGGGGTGGAACGGGCCGCCGCACTGGCACTCGTCTACGACGACGACGAGACCAACATCCGCGCCGCCCTCACCGCCCGGCGCCTCAACCCGCGCCTGCGGCTCGTCCTGCGGCTCTACAACCGCCGGTTGGGCCAGCACATCGAGGAACTCCTCGACCAGGCCTCGGCGTTGGCGACGGGCGGCACCGCCGCCGACGGGGTCGACGGCTTCGGCGCCTCGACGACCGTCCTCTCCGACGCCGACACCGCCGCGCCCGCGCTGGCCGCGACCGCCGTCGCCGGCACCACCAAGGTCGTCCAGACGGACGGGCTGATGCTGCGGGCCGTGGAACGCCCGCCGCGCCGGGGCGGCCAGAGCCCGGGAGGCCTGTGCACGCTCGCGCTGCTGTCGGCCACCACCAACGACCCCGCCGGAACCGAGGGTTCCGAGGGCAGCGGGGAGCGCGGCCCCCAACTCCTGCCCGACGAACGGGCGGTGGCCGAGGCCACCGGACGCGGGACCGTCGTCCTCGACACCGTGCGCTACGCGGGCCCCGCGCTGCCGCCCGGCCGGGCGGGCGGTGGGTCGCTCGGGGCCTTCGGGGCGTACGGCTCGCTGCTCTCACGGCGGCTGCGGTGGTCCCTCGCGGGGATGATCGGATGCGTGTTCGCCCTCGCCGTGGCCCAGATGGTGATCACCGGGGAACACCCGCTCCAGGCGACGTACGCGACCCTCCTGGACCTGTTCGGGATCGCCGACCCGGCCACCGACCAGAGCGACTCCCGCCAGATCCTCCAACTCCTCTCCGGGCTGATGGGCTTACTCCTGCTGCCCGTGCTCCTGGCCGCCGTCCTGGAGGCCCTCGGTACGTTCCGCAGCGGCACCGCCCTGCGCAAGCCGCCGCGCGGTCTGTCCGGACACGTCGTCCTGCTCGGTCTCGGCAAGATCGGCACCCGGGTGCTCGCCCGGCTGCGCGAACTCCACATCCCGGTCGTCTGCGTCGAGGAGGACCCCGAGGCACGCGGTCTCGCGGAGGCCCGTCGGCTGCGGGTGCCGGTCATCCTCGGCGACGTGACCCAGGAAGGCGTCCTGGAGGCCGCCAAGATCCACCGGGCCCATGCCCTCCTCGCCGTCACCAGCTCCGACACGACGAACCTGGAAGCGGGCCTGTACGCCCGTTCCGTACGGCCCGACCTGCGCGTCGTCCTGCGCCTCTACGACGACGACTTCGCCACCGCCGTGTACCGCACCCTCCGCGCCGCCCACCCGGGTGCCCTCACCCGCAGCCGCAGCGTCACCCATCTCGCGGCCCCCGCCTTCGCCGGGGCGATGATGGGCCGCCAGATCCTGGGCGCGATCCCCGTCGAACGCCGCGTCCTGCTTTTCGCCGCCGTCGAGGTCCGCGGCCACCCCCGGCTGGAGGGCCGCACCCTGGCCGAGGCCTTCCGCCCCGGCGCCTGGCGCGTCCTGGCCCTCGACACGGCGACCCCCGGAGAACCGGGCCCACCCTCGGGCCTCGTCTGGGACCTCCCACCCACATACGTCCTCCGCGCCGAGGACCGCGTGGTGCTGGCCGCGACGAGGCGGGGGCTGGCGGAGCTGCTGGGTCGGCGGGCGAGGACAGGAGCGTAGGTTTTTGGGCCGGATTCGTCCGCAGGCCCGGTGGGGCTTCTCGCGCAGTTCCGCGCCCCTGAAAAGCCGGGGCTGCGCCCCATGCTTTTCAGCCCCGCCGACCCGTCGCCTTTCAGCCCTGCAGCCCCGTCGCCTTTCAGCCCCGCCGACCCGTCGCCTTTCAGCCCTGCAGCCCCGCAGCCCCGTCGCCTTTCAGGCCCACCGGCCCGTCGCCTTTCAGGCCCGCCGGGGCCTGAATCTTTTAGGGGCGCGGGGAACTGCGCGACCAGCCCCCACTCACCCGCAGGCGACCCCCTCCGCATCCCACGCGGGGAACGGATCGCCCGGATCCGACGCCGACACAACCTCCCCGGGCGCCATCAGACACCCGGTCAGAGCCTCCCGCAACGCATCCCCCCGCAACCCCGTCCCGATGAACACCAACTCCTGCGCATACGCCCCCTCTTCCGCATGCACCGCAGCCGGCTCGAATCGCGCCACCGACCCCGCCTGTGACCACAGCCCGACGACATGAGGCCGGCCGGCGAGCACGAAGAACCCCTTGGACCGCAGCACGTTCCCGAAGGCACCGCTGTCGAGCGCCTCGGTCACGAAGTGCCACAGCCGCCCGGGGTGGAAGGGCACACCGGACCGGAAGACGGTCGACGAGATGCCGTACTCCTCGGTCTCCGGCACATGCTCCCCGTTCAGCTCCCGCACCCACCCCGGCGCCCCCTGAGCCCGTTCGAGATCGAACGCCCCCGTGCCGAGCACCTCGGCGACCGGCACCCGGCCATGGCTGACCGGCACGATCCGGGCCGCCGGATTGAGCCGGGCCAGCGCCGCCGCGAGCCGCTCGGCGCTCGCCGCGTCCACGAGGTCGAGCTTGTTCAGCACGATCACATCGGCGAACTCGACCTGGTCCATCAGCAGATCGCTCACGGTGCGCTCGTCGTCCTCGTACTGGTCGAGCCCCCGCGCCACCAGCTCGTCCCCACCCGCCAGCTCTGGCAGGAAGTTCACCGCGTCGACGACCGTGACCATGGTGTCGAGCCGCGCCAGATCCCCGAGCGTGGCCCCGTCGTCCCGCGCGAAGGCGAAGGTCGCGGCGACGGGCATCGGCTCGGAGATGCCGGAACTCTCGATCAGCAGATAGTCGAAACGCCCCTCCCGCGCCAGCCGGTCCACCTCCTCCAGCAGATCGTCGCGCAGGGTGCAGCAGATGCACCCGTTGGTCATCTCGACCAGCCGCTCCTCCGTGCGCGACAGCGCCGCCTCGCCGCCGCGCACCAGGGCGGCGTCGATGTTGATCTCGCTCATGT
Source organism: Streptomyces sp. NPDC001868 (assembly GCF_040297125.1). Classification (NCBI taxonomy): domain Bacteria; kingdom Bacillati; phylum Actinomycetota; class Actinomycetes; order Kitasatosporales; family Streptomycetaceae; genus Streptomyces; species Streptomyces sp. NPDC001868. The sequence goes on from NZ_JBEOYO010000091.1 coordinate 12,198, forward strand.
CGTTGACGATGACCGCGACGCGAAGCCCCTCGCGGTTGGCGAGGACATGGTTGAGCAGGGTGGTCTTGCCCGCGCCGAGGAACCCGGAGAGGACGGTGACGGGCAGCCGTTCGTACGCCATGGCCGTGCCCTCAGCCCTGGGGGTGGAGCAGCCCGCGCTCGTACGCCTTCAGCAGTCGCTGCGGTACGAGATACGTGGCGCCGTCGACGGTGAACGGCACCAGCTGGGGCGTGCTCGCCTTCCACTGGGCGCGACGGTGACGGGTGTTGCTGCGGGACATCTTCCGCTTGGGTACGGCCATGGGGTCCTCCTCCACAGATCCACAAATGCGCGGGTGCACAGATGCACGGATGCACAGGCCCACGGGTGATGGACCGGCTGATGACCGGGACGCTACATGAAAATGGATCCCATTACGAAAAAGGCTTCCCGGTGGCCGTGAGCAACCCCGCCCCGGGCGCCGTATGGGAGGAAAGGGTCGAACGGGCCCGCTCAGCACAGCCGTTTCCGACGGAGGTACCGTCCCCCGTGGCCACAACCAAGGAAGAAGCCCCCGCGCGCGGTCGGCACCTCGACCCACCCCTGCTCCTGACCATGCTGCTCGTCCTGGCGGTCGTGGCGCAGGGCCCGCTGCGCGGTCTGCTGTCCGCGCCCGTGACGCAGAGCTGGATGACGGTGTTCGTGGCGGTGGTCGTCCAGGCCCTGCCGTTCCTGGTCATCGGGGTGCTGCTGTCGGCGGCCATCGCGGTGTTCGTCCCGGCGTCGTTCTTCGCCCGCGCCCTGCCGAAGCGGCCCGCGCTGGCGGTACCGGCGGCCGGTGTCGCCGGGGTGGTGCTCCCGGGGTGCGAGTGCGCCTCGGTACCGGTCGCGGGCGCCCTCGTACGCCGGGGCGTGACGCCCGCGGCGGCGCTCGCCTTCCTCCTCTCCGCCCCCGCGATCAACCCGATCGTCCTGACGGCGACCGCCGTGGCCTTCCCCGGCAACCCCGAGATGGTGCTGGCCAGGCTGGTGGCGAGCCTGCTGGTGGCCTGTGCGATGGGCTGGCTGTGGCAGGGGCTGGGGCGCGGGGAGTGGATGCGCCCACCGGAGCGGCCGTCCTACGAGGGGCAGACCAAGGGCGCGGCCTTCTGGGGCTCGGTGCGGCACGACGTGATGCACGCGGGCGGGTTCCTGGTCGTCGGCGCGATGGCGGCGGCCACGCTCAAGGCGGTCGTCCCGGCGAGCTGGCTGAACGTCGCCGCCGACAACCCGGTCATCGCGATCCTGGCCCTCGCGGTCCTCGCCGTACTCCTCTCCATCTGCTCGGAGGCGGACGCGTTCGTCGCCGCCTCCCTGACCCAGTTCTCCCTGACCTCCCGGCTGGCCTTCCTGGTCGTCGGCCCGATGATCGACCTGAAACTCTTCGCCATGCAGACCGCCACCTTCGGCCGCGCCTTCGCACTCCGCTTCGCCCCCGCCACCTTCGCCCTCGCGATCCTGGTGTCGGCCCTCGTCGGGGCGGTGCTGCTGTGAACCGCCAGGCCCAGACCGTCGTCCTCTTCCTCACCGGCGGCGCCCTCCTGCACGCCGGCTTCACCGACCTCTACCTCCGCTACGTCAAGGCCGGCCTGCGCCCCCTCCTCATCGGCGCGGGCGTCGTCCTCATAGCCGCCGCCGTCGCCACGGTCTGGTACGAACGCCGGGCGCGACGCCAAGAGCCACAGCAGGAGTCCGACGAGTCCCACACCCACCACGAACCCCGGGTCTCCTGGCTCCTCGTCCTCCCCCTCCTCGCCCTCGTCCTGGTCGCCCCGCCCGCCGCCGGCTCCTACACCGCGATGCGCACCGGCACGGCACTCCAGGAACAGCCCTGGGGCTACCCCGACCTCCCCGCCGACGGCACCCTCCGGCTGAGCGTCGCCGACTACGCGGGCCGCGCGGTCTACGACAAGGGCCGTGCCCTCGCCGGCCGCCCGCTCAAGGTCACCGGGTTCCTCGCCTTCGACGGCTCCGGTGCCCCGTACCTCGTCCGCATGGCCCTCAACTGCTGTGCCGCCGACGCCCAGCCCGTCAAGATCGCCCTCACCGGTGAACTCCCGGCCGTCCTCCAGCCCGACACCTGGATCGAGGTCACCGGCACCTACACCCCGAAGCGGGCCAAGGACCCCCTCAACGGCACAGCCGTCCCCTACCTGCACGTCACCGCCACCAAGCCGGTCGAGGCACCGCAGGACCCGTACGACGAGGCCTGGAACGGCTGACCGGACCTGGACCTGGAACGGGTGGCGGGGCCGCGCTCTGGATAGCTGACGGACCGTCAGTTATCGTGCGCTCGCCATGCCGTATCCGAAGGGATGAGCCCCGTGCAGACACGTCCCGAGAGCCCGCAGCCGCCCGGCACCCCGCGCTGGGTCGCGATGTTCTACGAGCCCGCCTCGGCCTCCTGGCGCGTGGGCGCGGAGTCGCCGTACCGCTTCCCCGTCGCCTACGCGGTGGGCGAGATGACCCAGACCCTGCGGGCGCGCGACGCCGATCCGGTCGTCACGCTGTGGGGCCCGAAGGGCGGGGAGTGGGAGCGGCACGACCCGCCGGCCGCCGCCTCGCCGCAGCCGCGGCCCGGCGGAGACACCAGGGCCCCCGGTGCCGAGCCGAGCAAGCGCGAGGAGCGGCTGACCGACCGACGGCAACAGGTGCTGATGGCCGGGCTGGGCAAGGCGGGCCTCTACGACCTCGCGCCGGACGACCTGACCGCCGTACAGACCGTCGTGGACGGACTCGACGAGACGACCGTCCGCCGGATCGCCCACTGGCTCACCGCGGCGGGCGGCGCCGGGGCGGGGGCGCCGGAGGCGTGACCGGCGGTGTGACCTGGGCATGAAAGGGCCCGGTCGCTGGCGACGGGGGATGCACCAGCGACCGGGCTATGGCCAAGGCTAACAAGGCTGCTCGTGGGACGGGAGCCGACTGCTCGACTGCGATGACAAGTTGTGATCGGGATCACGTGCCGGGCGGCGGTCGGTCAGGCGTTTTTCAGGCCCCCTGACCAGCGGTCCGAACGTCTGTCAGGCCCCCGCGCACGGCGGCTCGTACGACAGCCGAGGCAGATACTCGTCCCACTTCTCCCGTGTGAGCACCCCGCGCGTCGTCGCGCAGATGTGCCGTACGGCGTCGTCCACGTCCAGATTCCACAGCCGTACGGTGTCGGCGCCGCTGGACACCCCGAGCATGTGGCTGTCGGGGCTGAAGGACAGGAAGTGGCCGGTCCTGGCGTTGGGGCTCATGGACTGGCCGATGGGGGAGGCGTCGGCGGGGCGGGTGACGTCCCAGAGGTGGACGGTGCTGTCGTTGCCGCCGCTGGCCAGGGTCCGGCCGTCCGGGCTGAAGGTCAGCGACACGACCGCCTCGGTGTGGCCGATGAGCGGGGAGCCCAGCCGGGCCGCCTCGCGGGGGTCGGAGACGTCCCAGAGCCGGACCGTTTCGTCGCCGCCGCCGCTGGCCAGCGTCCGGCCGTCCGGGCTGTAGTCGAGGTCGCTGACCGCGCCGCGATGGGCGGTGAGGGGGCCGTCGAGCCGGGTGGAGCGGGCCGGGTCGGTCACGTTCCACAGCCGGATGGTGCCGTCCGCGCTGCCGCTGGCGAGCGTGCGGCCGTCCGGACTGAACACGAGGGCGAGGATGTAGCCCTTGTGGCCGGTGAGCGGCTTGCCGAGCGGGACGACGCGGGACGGGTCGCCGACGTCCCACAGCTGGACGTCGTGGTCGCCGTAGGAGGTGGCCAGGACCCGCCCGTCCGGGCTGTAGGCCTGCGCGTCGGTGTACCGGATCCGCAGCGCGAGGGGCGAGCCGCGCAGGACCGGGCGGGCGGGGTCGCTGACGTCCCACAGATACAGCGCCCGGTTTCCGGCCACGATGGACAGGGTGCGGCCGTCGGGGGAGAAGGTCAGGGAGCGATTGCCGCCGTCCTCAAGGGTGAACGGTTTCCCCAGCGGGACGGGTCGGCCGGGTTCCGCCACGTTCCACAGCCGGATCCGGCCGTCGCGCCCGGCCGTGGCGAGCACCCGCCCGTCCGGCCGGAACGCCCCGTTCCGGCCGACCATGTCCGAGGTCGGCACCGACCACAGCCGGACCTTGCTGTCACCGCTCCCGGTGGCCAGGGTCCGGCCGTCGGGGCTGAACCCCAGGGCGAACATCTCCCCGCTGGCCCCGGCGAGGGGCTCGCCGACCTGTGACGGGTACGCCGGGTCGTCGACGTTCCACAGGCTCGCCGTACTGTCCGCGCTGGCGGCGGCGAGCAGCCCCCCGTCCGGGCTGAAGGCCACGGACCAGATGGGGCCGGTGTGCCCGGTGAGCGGCGTCCCGACCGCGCTCGCGCGCCGTGGTGCGGCCACGTCCCAGAGCCGGACCGTGTTGTCCGAACTGCCGCTGGCCAGCGTCCGCCCGTCGGGGCTGAAGGCCAGTGAGTGCACCACGCTCGTATGCCCCTTGAGCACCGGGCCCGTGGCCGAGGGGTCGCGGGGGTCGGCGACGTCCCACAGCCTGATCGTGTTGTCGTCGCCCCCGGTCGCCAGGGTCTTCCCGTCCGGGCTGAACGCCACGGCGCGCACGGGAGCGCTGTGCCCGGTGAGCGGCGAGCCGAGCGCCCTCGCGTGCGCCGGGTCGCTCACGTCCCACAGCTGTACGGTCCGGTCCTCGCCCACGGACGCCAGGGTCTTCCCGTCCGGGCTGAAGGCCAGCAGGAAGATCGTGCCCTCGTGCCCGGTCAGCGGTGCGCCCAGCTTCCGGGGCGCACGCGGATCCCGTACGTCCCACAGGCGGATCGTGCCGTCGTCGCCGGCGCTGGCGAGCGTACGGCCGTCCGGCGCGAAGACCGCGCTGCTCACCCAGCTGGTGTGCCCGGTGAGGGGCTTGCCGAGGGCCTTGGGCCGGGACCGGTCGGCCACGTCCCAGAGGCGTACGGTCCGGTCGTAGCTGGCGGTGGCCAGGTACTTTCCGTCGGGGCTGAACGAGGTGAGGTAGACGGCGCCGCCGTGGCCGAGGAGCGCGGTGGCCAGGGGCGCGTTGACGATCGAGACGAGCCGGTTGTTCGTGCCCTCGTCGTCGGGCCGCAGGTCGTGCGCCACCAGGTCGAGCTGGGCGGCCAGCGACGGATCCGTGTCCTGGACGCGATCGGCCTGGGCGAGCACCTGCTCGAACACCGCGTCGTTGCGCTGCTGCCACGCGACCACCGCCGAGCCGACGGCCACCAGGGCGAAGGCCACCAGCGCCGCCACGGCACTCCGCCGGATCCGGACCGTACGCCGGCGCAGCCGGACCGAGGCGGCCAGGAACTCCACCGCGCTCCGGGTCAGGAAGGTGTCGCCCGCGCTCCCGCTGTCCCCGGCGGCCCCGCTGTCCCTGGCCTCCCCGGCGTCCCGGCCGGACTTCGCCCAGGCGTGCGCCTGTTCGAGCCGGGAGCCCCGGTAGAGCAGCGAGGAGTCGCGCTCGGAGTCCTCCCAGGCCCGGCCGTCCTCCTCCAGCCGCTGCCGCAGCAGATGGTCGTTGCGCCCCTCGTCGATCCATCCCCGCAGCCGGGGCCAGGCGTGCAGCAGCGCCTCGTGGGTGATCTCCACGGTCTCCGCGTCGAGCGTCAGCAGCCGGGCGCGGGCCATCGCCTCCAGCGACTCCTCGGTCTTCGCCGGGTCCGCCGACCCGTCCGCGAGCTGCCGCCGGGTGCCCCGACGCCGGGTGGCCTGGGTGTCCTCGTTCAGCCGGACCAGCCGCAGCAACAGCAGCCGCGCGGCCGTACGGGCCGCCGGGTCCAGCCCCGACCAGGCCCGCTCGGCGGTCGCCGCCACGGCACCCTGGATACCGCCCGCCGCCCGGTAGCCGGCCAGCGTCAGCCGTCCCGCCTTCCGCCGCTGCCAGGTCACCAGCAGGGCGTGCGACAGCAGCGGCAGTACGCCCGCGTCGTGCGCCCCGCGCGGCCCGTCGGCGCTCACCTCGCGCACGATCAGCTCCGCGAGCCCCGGTTCGAGCTCCAGCCCCACGGCCTTGGCCGGTCCCGTCACCGCCTCCCGCAGCTCCGCCGTCGTCAACGGCCCCAGCACCATGTGCCGGTGCTGCAACGCGTCCGCCAACTCCGGATACCCGAGGCACTGCTCGTAGAAGTCGGCCCGCACACCCAGCACCACGACCACGGGCGCGGCCCCGCCCGCCTCCCCGGGCGTGCACGCCGCGCTGAGCAGCTGCACGAAGGTCCGCCGGTCGGCTTCGTCGGAGGAGAGAGTGAACGCTTCTTCGAACTGGTCGACGATCAGGACGGGGCGGATGGGGGTGCCGGGGGAGGGCGTGCCGTCGGGGGCGGCGGAGGAGACGCCGCCGCCGACGTCGCCGCCGCCGTCGCTGTCGCCTTCGGTCTCGCGGCGCCGCGCCCATGCCCCGACGGCCTCCCGTACGGCGTCGGCGAACATCGGCGTACCGGGCTCGTACGCGGCGGACACGACCCGCCCCAGCTCCGGTATCCGCCGGGTCAGCTCCCCGACCGGATCGGTGCCCGGCACGAGCTGGACCACGTCACCGGTGCGCCGCCCACCCGGCCGCCCCTCCGGCTCCCGGCCGTCGTCACCGTCCAGGGCGCCGCCGCGCACGGCGGGCACGAGCCCGGCGTTCAGCAGGGAGGACTTCCCGGCGCCCGAGGCACCCACCAGCATCACGAGCCCGCCCGTGCGCCCCGCCGCGCGCAACTGCTCGACGAGCGCGTCGGTGCTCCGCTCCCGCCCGAAGAACCAGCGGGCGTCCTGCTGCCGGTACGAGGCCAGCCCCCGGTAGGGGCAGACGCCACCGGGGAGGGGCGAGCCCTCGCCGGGCGGCTGCTCGTCCGGGGCGGCGGCGGACCCGGCGGCCGCCGTACCCGTCGCGGGCTCCGCCGCCCGCTCGCCGACGGGGTCGGCGAGGGCCCGCTCCCACAGCCGCTGCCACTGGGCCATGTCGTACAGCCCCTTGGACACCGGAACGGGCCGCGCGCGCCGCGCCTCGGGGATCAGGACCTGGAGCACGGCGGCGAGGGCGGCGAACTGCGCGGGTACGTTCCTGGCCCGCCGCCAGTCGCTGATCCGCTGGGCGGACACCCGTACGGGACGCCCGCGTTCGTCGACCCGTTGCAGCCGGACGACCGACTCGGCCACGCTCTTGAGGGGAGGATTGCCCGCTTCCTTGTACAGCAGCGCGAGACGTTCCGCGAAGGCCGTGCGTGCCCCTGAGTCGTGACTCAAGGCGTCCACCCCTTACCTTCCCCCGCTACCTGGACATCCGGACCGGAAAACTCACCTTATATGCCTGACCTGCGGAAAAGCCGTCACCGGAGCACCGGACCCTCCTCTCCCGCACCCCCGGCTGGCAGGATCATGCCCGAGCCGCCCGCACCGGTGCACCACACACACAGGTCACCGGCGTAGCGCCCGCAAAGACGTTCCATCATGCCGCACACTTCCGGCCGGCTTCGGCGACGCCCGCTCCACCACCGACCTCGATCCACGTCCCCCTGACGCGGATCGACACCCCCGCGACGTCCGGCACCGGTCCCCACGAGGGGAGGGACCGGTGCCGGACGACGCGACTCGGCGGCCACGGGCGGGGCGCGCCGACAGGGCCCTCGCCCCCTCGGGAATCCCGCGCCCGAAGGCGCCCCCGATATCGGCCTCCTCCTGGACGGTTCGGTTGCCCCGGAAGATCGGAACCTGGGAAGAATTCCCCTTCGGGGTGCACAGGGCCCTGATCATGCGAAGACCAGGCCGGTTCAATGCGGAAGAACAAGCGGACGTGAGCTGATGAGTGGAATCGAGACGCATGTCCTCTGGCATGTCCGTCACCTCGCGGTGGAGGAGGACGGCCGGATCATCCACCAGGACGCGGACGGAAGCCTGCACCTGGACGAGGAGGAATGGAGGATTCTCGGCATATATTCCCGCCGGGAGGCGGCCGAGGCCCACCTCGAAAGGGCGAGGAAGCTTCCGGGCTTTCTGCGACGAGCCGGAATGTTTCACCATATCGCCCCTGGAGATCGATGAAGACCTGTGGACCGACGGGTACTTCACCGAACGCCCGGACGGCTCGGTCGAGGACTGAACCCCCGCATCGTCATACCGTCCGGACCGCACGCTGCTAAGAGGCTGGCATGGAAAAGACCGTACATCTCCTGGTCCACCGGCATCATCTGGCGGAGGAAAGCCAGGTCACCACCGACTTCATGGAGGACGGCGAACCGCTCTTCTGGGACGACCGCGACGACAGCTACCTGGTCATGGGGCTCTATTCCAGCAGGGCGCTGGCCGAACAGCGCATCGCGAGCGCGCTGCGGCTTCCCGGATTCGATCTGGCCCCCGACGGGTTCTCCATCCACGAGTACACGCTGGACTCCGAGCACTGGACCAGAGGCTTCCGTGTGAAAACCGGCGGTGAATGATCCGGCACCAACACTTCGGGGGTGGGGGGGGGCGGGGGGGCGCCGCCCCCCCCCGCAGGTTAGAGTGGGAGGTAAATTATAAAAAAAAATTG
>NZ_JBEOYO010000092.1:0-20281 GCF_040297125.1 Streptomyces sp. NPDC001868
CCGCCCGGTCCGCCGCGGTCCAGCACGCGGCGACGTGGGCGATGAGCGGCGGACCGGAACACTCTCGCGGGGTCAGTAGGTGGCGAGGGCGGTGCCCGCCGCCGCGTCCGCTCAGACCTCCGGGCACCAGCTCCGCAGCAGTTCGAAGAACTCCTCCTCGTTGCCCGCCAGCCCCGCCGCCGCCAGTGCCTGCTCCGCCTCGGCGAGCGCGGCGGGCGGCACCACGGGTGGTCGGCGGGACTCCGGCGGCCCGTCGAAGGCTGCTCGTACGGTCCCCAGCAGCCGCAGATAGGCCTGTACGGCGGCGCGCTCGCGGTCGGTCAGTACGGCGGTCGGCATCGAACGGCTCTCCCCTGGTCGGATCGGTGAAACTCCGTGCCCGCCCCGGCATACGGGTGGCACACCACCAGCTTGCCGTCCGCCACTGACAATCCCGTCGACCCGCACCCGGATGTCGCCGTGCCGCTACCGGGGCGGCGCCCCCAGCACCGTCTCCCGCTCATGCTCCGTCAGGGGCGGTTCCGGCAAAGGGGGTTTGACGGGTCCGCGCAGCACCGCCAGGACGACCTCCGGTCTGACCAGGGCGCCGATCGGCTCGGTGAGGGTGACCACGCCGAGGTAGGCCTTGAAGACCAGGGGCCGGCCGAGCGAGGTGCGGATCAGCCGCTCCACATAGCGGCCGAAGAGTCTCCGCAGGGCGTTCGGCCGCTTGCCGATGGCCTCCGGGTAGCGGATGTCCACGCCGGTGGCCAGCTCCCAGGCGAGGGTCACCGGCACCGCCACGGCCTTCTGGACCCGGCGCGCCAGCCCCGGCGCCGTGAGGCCGTGCGCCGCGATCCGGTCACGCAGCGCCAGGGCGCTCTGGGCGGCGACCGACATGCCGTGGCCGTAGATCGGGTTGTACGTGGCGACCGAGTCGCCGATCGCGACGAAGCCGTCGGGCCAGCCGGACACCTTCTCGAAGAAGCGGCGCCGGTTGATCGTGCTGCGGGTGACCACCACGTCCGTCAGGGGCTCGGCGCGGGCTATCAGCTCGCCGACCACCGGGTGTCTGACGGCGCGTGCGAACGGCTCGAACTCCTCGGTGAGGGCGGTCGGCTGGCCTCCCCGGGTGCCCGACACCGTCACCAGCCAGCGCCCGCCCTCGATGGGCACGAGGGTCGCGCTCCGCCCCGGCACCGGCTCCGCCCCGTTCGGCTGCACATTGACCACCGGGTACTCCTCGGTGCCCGAGGGCGCCCGGAAGATCCGGGTGGCGTACACGAGCCCGGAGTCGACCTCCTCCATCGGCGCGGGCGCCACCCCGAGCGCGTCGAGCCAGGCGCTGCCCCGCGAACCGCGCCCGGCGGCGTCCACCACCAGATCGGCGGCGAGCACCCGCTCCTCGCCCTCGGCGGAACGGACCCGCAGCCCCGTCACCCGGGAGGCGTCGCCCGCCAGGCCCAGGGTCTCGGTGCGGTCGAGGAGGGTGACCCGGGGCCCGGCGAGGAGGTGGGCGCGGACCACCGACTCCAGCAGATCGCGGCTGCACGCGATCATGAACTCCATCTCGGGCCAGCGCCGCAACCAGCCCTGGGCCGACAGCGAGACCAGACCGGTCGGCAGCGGGATGCGCCGGGCGCCGGCCGCCAGCCAGGCGTCCGTGATCCCCGGCAGCAGGTCCTCCATCGCCAGCGCCCCGCCGGACCACAGCAGATGGGCGTGCCGGGCCTGCGGCACGCCCTTGCGGGGCCCGGGCTCCTCGGGCAGCGCGTCGCGTTCGACGACGGTGACCTCGGCGTGGTCGCGCAGCGCGGCGGCGGCCAGCAGGCCGGCCAGGCCCGCGCCGACGACGACGGCACGCCTCGCGGCCGTGGCCGAGGTGTCGCTCGGGCCGCTAACGGGTTCGCTCATGGAAGTCGCTCTCTGACCTGGTCGCGGCGGCCCATTCACGGGCGGCCGCTACGACGGGTGACTGACGCAGGGCGATGGACATCCGTACGAGGTCACGGGGGTTCTCCGCGGGAGGCGCGGGGGTGTCCGCGGTGGCGGAGCTGATGACGCGGCCCTCCGGGTCGTCCTCCCGGGCCCGTACCGCCGCGGTCACCATCGCCGCGTCGGCCTCGGCCCGCGCCTGGACGGGCTCGGAACCGGCCGCGACGGCGGCGTCGTACGCCTTGGCCCGGACCTCGGAGTCGAAGTACGGGTACAGGCTGAGCATGCCGTCATGGATGTCGGACTCCCGCTGCGTCATCTGGAGCCGGGCAGGCGCCCACCAGGAGATCCGCACGTCGTGGCTCGCCTGGGCCCAGACGGGACGCAACTCCCGCCACAGCGGGCCGAGTCGACGGTACATGGACCAGATGGTCCAGGAGTCGCCGAGGCGCTCCCCGGCCAGGGGCAGACAGAAGCCGACCGCGCAGATCTGCGCGCCGACGGAGGACAGGACGGGTGCGACGTACGTGCTCAGATAGTCCAGGTCGCCGCCCTGCCAGCGGGTGACCACGGCGACCAGTTTGACCGCCGCGAAGGGCACGTTGAGCATGAAGCCGAACGCGATGATCAGCAGCCCGGCGCGCAGCCAGCCGCGCACCTGGAGCGCCCAGCGCCAGCACATCACGTTCATCGCGACGCCCGCGACGGTGAACCCGGTCAGATAGAGCACGATCATCTCGCGCAGGAACGGCGTGTCGGCGTAGTACGTGTCGAAGTCCCGCACCCGCTCCACGGGGGCCTCGCCGAGCACGAACAGCAGCACGATCGCCGCGCACACCGCGCCGTACCCGGCGATCCAGCGGTGGGTCAGACGGCGTGTCGTCTCGGGCGGGCCGCCGCGCCAGTTGGTGATCAGCACCAGACAGGAGCCGCTGAACGCGCTCAGCAGGAGGTAGACCACGGCCGCCGAGACGTTGGTGACGCCGGTGACGCGGTTGACCTCGGTGATCGTCGGCGGCGCGGCGAAGCAGAACACCAAGGCGGCCAGCGTCATCAGCGCGCACACGGATCTGATCAGCGGGTCGCCCCAGTTCCGCAGCAGCGCGGGCGTCTTCGAGGCGAGCGCGATCGTCATCGCGACGGCCGGAAGGTAGTAGCTGGACCCGTCCATGGTTTCGGCGTCTCGGCGTCTCTGCGTCGTCCGGCCGCTCAGCCCTGCGGCCCGCGGTAGCCCAGCGAGGCCCCGATACGGCCGGCCAGGTGATCGCGGCTCACCGGCCCGCGCAGCGCCGAACCGGCGAGCCACGTACGGCACTTGCTGGCCAGCAGCAGTCCGAAGCTCTCGGCGTCCTGCTCGTCCGTCAGGTCGAAACGGGTACGGGCGGCGACCTTCAGCACGGTGTCCCGCAGATCGGCGTCCTGGCTCAATAAGCGCGCGGCGACCGCGGTACCGTCCACGGTCCGGCCGCAGTGCCCGGCCTGCATGTGCCACAGCTCATGGCCGAGGATCACCAACTGGTGGTCGGGCGCGGTGCGCTCCTCGATGACGACCAGGTCCTGTTCGGCCATGTCCAGCCACAGCCCGCTGGCCGTGCCCGGGGGGAAGACGGCCGTGCGGTAGTGGACGGGGCGGCCGCGGCGTCTGCTCATGGCGTCGCACAGGGCCGCGTAGAGGTCGGCGGGGTCCGCCGGTGCCGGCAGCGTCAGTTCGCCGACCAGCTCGCCGCACAGGCGGCGCATTTCCTTTCCGATGCCCACAGATCTCCCCCGGTCAGGACTCGGGCCGCTTGACGCTCTCCAGCAGCATGTCCAGCCACTCCGCCACCTTGTCGCGGTGCTGGTCGGTGGGCAGCTGGGCCGCCCGCCAGGCGATGGAGCGCACGCCGTGGTTCTGCAGCAGCCGCTGCAGCGGGTCGTCGGCGGCCTCGGCCGCCGCGCGCTCACGGTCGGCGAGCTGCTGGAGAAGCTCCTGCTCGGTCCGCATCAGGGCGCTCGCCAGCGCCTCGGGATCCTCGGCGGTGAGGAAACCGGCGTGCACTCTGAAGAAGCGCTGGATGGCGTCGCAGTGCTCCATCGTGGGACGCCGGTCCCCGTTGATCAGGGCGCCCGCCTGCTGGCGCGACATCCCGGCGCCGTCGGCGATCTCCTGCTGGGTGTACTTGCGGCCGCCCGGCTTGAGCCGGGTGCGTCGCAGCAGGTCCAGACGCTGCAGAAAGCGTGCCTGGACGTCCGGTTCACCGGCGCGCTGCCCGCTCAGCAGGGCCTTCACCACCGCCTCCGGCACCCCCGACGCGACCGAGAGCCGTCGGGTGTCGAAGACCTCCGTGTGCCGTACGCGCAGCTTCTCGGCCAGCGCGGTGACACGGGCCACGACGGCCGGCAGCAGAACCGTCGCCGCGGCGTCCGGAACCTCGAAGCCATCCGTCACCGACAGATCTCCTACGTCTCTCTCAGGCCAATTTCGCGGTACTGCGGAATCCGTGGATCCAAGCCTGGCGCGAGACCCTGGTCCCGGCAAGTACACCGTGAACTGCGGGGAGACTAGCGGTTCCGTCGAACTCACATCCAGGTCTCGCCACAACTGTGGCGAGATTCAGCCGTCAACCGGCGCCAAATGCCACGATAGTTGACACGACTCCGACCGGGGCAGCAGGATCAAGGCGCCGCGTGAAGGCCGCATAGGCAAGAGGGGTGACCTCCCGATGGCATATCAGGCAGGAGGGCAGCGGTCGGTACCGCGGCCCGTCCCCGACAGTCTCGAAGCCCAGGAAGCACAGGCGTATCTCCAGGACTACGCCGTGATGCTGGATTCCGTCCTGTTCCCGTCCGTCGTCCTCGACCACCGCTGGGACGTCGTCCTGGCCAACGCCGCGTTCCGGTCGCTCTTCGGCAATGTGGGTCCGCATCCGACGGCCATGCCGGACGACAACTTCCTCCGCTTCGTGCTCTTTCACCCGGACGCCGCCACGGTCCTCGGTGACCACGAGTCCAGCTGGTGCCTGCCGATGCTCGCCCACTTCGCCGCCGCCGTGGAGCACCACGGCCAGGACCGGGGCCTGCAGTCCATCCGCCGGGACATCGCCCAGGACCCGATCATGGACGCCGCCTACCGCCACGGCCTCCCGCACTGGCTCCGCACCCTCGGCCCCCGGGCCGGCCGTCACGACGGCGCCGTACGCCCCCTGGTCCACCCGGACCCCCGCTGGGGCGCCACCCACTGCCGGATCGTCGGCGAGACCCCGGACACCCTCCTCGACCTGGGCTACCACCGGATGACCCTGGTCCTGCGCGAGGTGGGCCGCCCGTCCGACCCCCTGCGCAGGACACGCCGCCCCCGGCGGACCACTTCGAGCCATCTGAGCGTGGTGCACTCTCCCGAGCGGTGAGCCGCACCCCCTCCGGCGCCGCCGGCGTTCAGGTCGCCGACGGCGCCGGAGGTCACCCCTCGACCGGCGGGCCACCCCGCTTAGCCGCCTGGATCTGCTCGTACACATGCGTGCGCAGCTCCGCGAAGCGCGGCGCCACCCGGGTGTGCAACTGGTCCCGCTCGGCGGGCAGATCGATCTTCAGCTGTTCCTGGACGACGGTGGGGGAGGCGGACAGGACCAGGACCCGCTCACCGAGGTAGACGGCCTCGTCGATGTCATGGGTGACGAAGAGGATCGTGATGCCCCGCTCCCGCCACAGGCCCCGCACGAGGTCCTCCAGATCGGCGCGGGTCTGGGCGTCGACGGCCGCGAACGGCTCGTCCATCAGCAGGACGTCCGGCTCGTACGCCAGCGCGCGGGCGATGGCGACCCGCTGCTGCATCCCGCCGGACAGCTGCCAGGGGTACGCGCCCGCCGCGTCGGACAGGCCCACCGAGGCGAGCGCGTCGTCGACCAGCTCCCGCCGCCGCGCCTTGCTCAACCTCTTTTGTCTCAGGGGCAGTTCGACGTTGTCGCGGACCCGCATCCAGGGGAAGAGACTGCGCCCGTACTCCTGGAAGACGACCGCCATGCCGGGCGGCGGCCCCTCCACCGGCCGTCCCCCCAGCAGGACTTCACCGGCCGTCGGGTTCAGCAGCCCGGCCACGCACTTCAGCAGGGTCGTCTTGCCGCAGCCCGACGGCCCCACCAGACAGACCAGTTCACCCGCGTCGACGGTGAACGTGAGGTCCCGTACCGCCTCCACCCGGCGCCCGGAACCCTCGTAGACCTTCCCCAGGCCCCGTACGTCCAGCATGGCCTGCCGCCCCTTCTCGAGTTTCACCACGACCGCCGGGAGGACGCGCGCAGACCGTGGTACCAGCCGAGCACACGCCGCTCGACCAGCCGGAACACGACGGACAGCACAAACCCGAGCAGACCGAGGACGAGGATGCCGGTCCACATGTCGGGGATCGCGAAACCCCGCTGGAACTGGACGATGGCGTAGCCCAGCCCGTTGCTGGACGCGGTCATCTCGCTGATGACCATGAGGATGATGCCGATCGACAGCGCCTGACGCAGCCCCGCGAAGATCTGCGGGCTCGCCGAACGCAGGACGACGTTCCGCAGCCGGGCCGCGCCCGTGATGCCGTACGACCGGGCCGTCTCGGACAGCACGGAGTCCACCGCGCGGACGCCCTCGACGGTGTTGAGCAGGATCGGCCACACACAGCCGCTCGCGATGACGGCGATCTTCATCGTGTCGCCGATGCCCGCGAACAGCATGATGACCGGGACGAGGACCGGCGGCGGTACCGCCCGCAGGAATTCGAGGACCGGCTCGCAGACCGCCCGCACCCGGCGGTAGGAGCCGATGACCGTGCCGAGCGCGACACCGGCCACGGCCGCCAGGGCGTAACCGGCGGACAGCCGCAGCAGGCTGGGCAGGACGTCGGCGTGCAGCCGCTCGGCCGTCCAGACGTCCGGGAAGGTGGTGAGGATCGTGCGCAGGGGTGGCCGGAACGGGTCGGTGCTGCCGTCCGACGCGAACCACCAGACGGTGACCAGGACGAGGGGGAGGGCGACGACGAACAGCGTCCGCAGCAGCACGCGCCTCACACCGTCACCTCCCCGCGCACCGACTGGTGCCAGGCCAGCGCCCGCCGCTCCACCGCGCGGGCGCCCACATTGATCAGGAGGCCCAGTAACCCTGTGACCACCACGAGGGCGTACATCTCCGGCACCGCCTGAGAGGTCTGTGCGACCCCGATGCGCTGGCCCAACCCCGGTGCCCCGATGACGAGTTCGGCGGTCACCGCCAGGATGAGGGCCACGGCGGCGGCCAGCCGGACGCCCGTCATGACGTACGGCAGGGCGGTCGGCCAGAGCACGTGCCGGACCCGTGCCCAGGTGCCCAGGCCGTAGGAGCGGGCGGTCTCCTCGGCGACCGGGTCGACGTCCTGGACGCCGTACAGGGTCTGGATCAGGATCTGCCAGAAGGACGCGTAGACCACCAGCAGGAGCACCGACCGCAGTTCGCTGCCGTACAGCAGGACGGCCAGGGGGATCAGGGCGACCGAGGGGATCGGGCGCAGGAACTCGATCGTGGAGGACGTCGCCTCGCGCAGATACGGCACGACGGCGACGGTGACCCCCGTGAGGATCCCGGCGGTCACCGCGATCACCAGCCCCACGGCCCAGCCGGTCAGCGTGTCACCGAGCGCCGTCCAGAACGCCTCGTCGGCGAGTTCGCCGGCGAGCGCGTCGGCGACCCGGCTGACCGGCGGGAGATAGTCGTCCTCGACGACACCGAGCCGCGGGACCGCCTCCCAGAGGGCGAGGAACCCCGTGAGCCCGGCCGCGCCGAGAGCGGCGTCGGCTCCTCTCACGGGAGCAGCTCGTCCAGGTCGGGAGCCTTCTCGAACAGACCGTCCTCCTGGCCCAGTTCGGCCAGTCGCTCGATCGACGCACGGTCCGGCTCGGCGGGCCAGCGGGGCAGGACGACCGTCTCCAGCAGGCTCTCCGGGATCTTCGTGTACGTGGTGATGATCTCCCGTACCTCGTCCGGGTGTTCGTCGGCGTAGGCCAGCGACTCCGCCGTGGCCTCCTGGAACTTCTTCACCAACTCCGGGTTCTTGGCGGCGTACTGCTCCGAGGTGAAGTACATGGCCACGGTGAGATCCGGGGACACGTCGACGAAGTTCGACGCGAGGACCGTGCCGCCCTGGGACTTGATGGTGGCGAGCGCGGGCTCCACGACACAGGCCGCGTCGACCTGGCCCTTGGCGAGCGCGGCCGGCATCTGGTCGAACGGCATCTCCACGTACTCGACCTTCGAGGGGTCGCCGCCGTCCTTGCGGACCGACTCGTTGACCGAGGTGTCACAGATGTTGCCGAGGGTGTTGGCCGCGACCTTCTTGCCCGCCAGGTCCTTCGCGGACTTCAGGGGGCTGCCCTTCGCCACGGCGATCTCCGCGAAGTCGGCGCCCGCCTTCCCGGTGGACGCCACCCCGTTCACCACCGCCTTGACCGGCACGTTCTTGGACCGGGCGACCAGCAGGGAGGTCATGTTGCTGAAGCCGAAGTCGAACTGGCCGGCGACGACACCGGGCACGATCGCCGCCCCGCCCTGCGCGAGCGTGGGCGCCAGCTTCAGCCCACGCTCGCTGTAGAAGCCCTTCTTCTGGCCCAGGTACAGGGGGGCCACATCGATGATGGGGATGACGCCGAGCTTGAGTGTGGTGGTGCCGCCCGACGCCGAACCCCCGCCGTCGGAACCGGAGTCGGACGAACCGCAGGCCGTCGCGGTGACGAACAAGGTGCCGGCCGCTAGGCCGATGAGCAGACGACGCATGACTCCCCCAGATGGGACCGCTCTTCGACAGGCTGTGCGCAGACCGCACAGAAGTGCTCAGCGGGAAGGTAGAACGCCGTCGGTTGCGGGTCAATGCCCTTGTCGTGCAAGGCCGTTGACAGTTGCAGAAGTGTGCTCCTAGCGTGCGCAGAGCGCACCCCCGTGCGGCTTCCTGGAGGCGACGATGCCCGATCGACACCGGTTCGGCACAGCCCGCGAACCGCACTTCGTCCGGTCCTTCGAGCGGGGCCTCGCGGTCATCCGGGCCTTCGACGCCGAGCATCCCGCGCTGACGCTCAGCGAGGTCGCCCGGAGCTGCGAGCTCACACGGGCGGCCGCCCGCCGCTTCCTGCTCACCCTCGTCGACCTCGGGTACGTCCACACCGACGGCCGGCTGTTCCGGCTGACCCCGCGCGTGCTCGAACTCGGCTACGCGTATCTGTCGACCTTCACCCTCCCCGACCTCGCCCTACCGCATCTGGAGCGGCTGGTCGCGCAGGTCGGGGAGTCGTCCTCGCTGTGCGTCCTCGACGGCGACGCGATCGTCTACGTGGCGAGGGTCCCCACGAGCCGCATCATGACGGCGACGATCACCGTGGGCACCCGCTTCCCGGCCCATGTCACCTCGGTCGGCCGGGTGATCCTCGCGCATCTGCCCGACGAGGAGATCGACACCCGTCTGGCCCGCGCTGACCTCCGGCCCCTCACCCGGCGCACCCTCACCTCCGCCGACCAGCTCAGGACCGAGCTGCGCCGCGTACGACGCCAGGGGTACGCCGTCGTCGACCAGGAGCTGGAGGAGGGGCTCCGGTCGGTCGCCGCCCCGGTCCGGGACCGGGACGGCGAGGTGGTGGCCGGCGTCAACATCCCCGTCCACGCCGGCCGCACCTCCGTGGAGTCGGTACGCCGCGATCTGCTGCCGCAGCTGCTGGCCACGGTCGCCCGGATCGAGGCCGACCTGTGCGTGACGGGGACGGCCACGGGCCGGGCACGCGCCTCCGTCGCACCGGCACCGGCCGGACCGACGCCGCCACCGGCCGGCCCCGCGCCCCTACAGGTCGAGCACCAGCCGTGACCCCCGGCACCGGGACACACAGATGAGCATGGTCTCCCCGGCCTCGCGCTCCTCCTCGCTCAGCACCGAGTCACGGTGGTCGGGGGTGCCCTCCAGGACGTCCGTCTCACAGGTCCCGCAGGTGCCCTCGGTGCAGGAGTACAGCACCTCGACACCGGCGGCGCGCACGGTGTCGAGCACGGACACCCCGACGGGCACGGTGACGGTCTTCCCGGTCCGCTCCAGCACGACCTCGAACTCGCCGTCCGGGCCCGTCTCCTGCTCCTTGGGCCGGAACCGCTCGACCCTGAGCGCCTTCCCGGGGCACCGCTCCTCGACCGCGTCGAGCAGCGCGCCCGGTCCGCAGCAGTAGACGAGGGTGTCCTCGGGCAGACCGTCCAGCACGGACCCGAGGTCGAGCAGCCCGGTCTCGTCCTGCGGGGCGACGGTGACCCGGTCCCCGTACGCGTCCAACTCCGCCCGGAACGCCATGGATTCACGGCTGCGCCCGCCGTACAGCAGGGACCACTCGGCGCCCGCCGCCTCGGCCGCCGCCAGCATCGGCAGGATGGGCGTGATGCCGATACCGCCGGCCACGAACCGGTAGCGGGGCACCGGCTCCAGGGCGAAGTTGTTGCGCGGCCCGCGCACCCGGACCTTGTCGCCCGCCGCCAACTCCGTGTGCACATACGCCGAACCGCCGCGCCCGTCGGGCTCCCGCAGGACCCCGATCCGCCACACCGAGCGGTCCGCCGGGTCGCCGCACAGCGAGTACTGCCGCTCCAGCTCCGGTCCCAGCAGTACGTCGATGTGCGCCCCCGGCTCCCAGGCCGGGAGTTCCTCGCCCAGCGGATGCCGGAGGGTGAGGGCGAGCACACCGTCGGCCGCGAACTCCCGGCTGCCGACGATGAGTTCGGCCTCGTAGACGGCCGAGGTCGATGACGAGGTCATGAGCTGGTTCCTTGGGGCTCGTGTCCTTGGGCTTCGTGTCCCCGGGGTTCGTGTCCCTGGGGGTGGGCGAGCATCCACTCCCACATCTCGATGGGGTCCTGCGCGGTGTGCTCGCGTCCACAGTGACAGGTGCCGTGCAGGATGTCCGTACCCGGCAGCCAGTCGATGCGGTAGACCTCGCCGGTCCCTCCGGTCCGGAAGGTGGGCGGTGTGCTCACTGGACCTTCTCCACCGGCTTCTGGCCCTGCTCGACCAGCCGGGCGAGGATACGGCGGGCCGCCAGACCACCGGTGTCGATGTTGATGCTCAGCTCCTGGTAGCCGTCGCGCTCGGAGCCCAGCGTCTTCTGGAGCAGGTTCAGCGCGACGACGTCCTGCATGACGACCGTGTGGTTGTTGCCCTTGAGGAACTCGGTGACCTCGTCGCTCCCGGTCGCCCAGTCCCGGGAGACCATCCAGAAGTCGTACACCTTGCCGTCCGTCGACGGGGTGATCGCGTACGTGATCTCGGTGTGGAAGCCGTTCGGGTCGCTGCCGTCCGCCTCCGGGACCACGCCCACCGGGGCGATCCGGCTGTGCAGCAGATACAGGCACGGGGCGAAGTACTCGATGTCCTGCCAGCGTGTGATCCGGCCCTTGATGCCGGTCGACTTCGCGTAGAACGGCGGGCACTCGGCGTCGTCCATGTGCCGGCTCACCCGTACGACACCGGCGCCCTCGTCGACCTCGGTGGTGATCGGCGTCTCGGCGACCTCGGGGGTGCCTATGTAGCCGCCGTGCAGATAGGTCTCGTGGGAGAGGTCGAGCAGGTTGTCGACGAGGAGGCCGTAGTCGGCGTCGATGGGCTCCATGCCGCGCACGGTGACCCAGCCGGGGGAGGCCAGGTGCTTGGCGCGCGGGATGCTCTGCGGGTCGGCGAGGGCCGGGTCGCCTATCCAGACCCAGATCAGCGAGTCCTGCTCGACCACGGGGTACGAGGCGACGCGCGCCGTCCGGGGGATCCGCTTCTGCCCCGGCACATACACACAGGCGCCGGTCGTGTCGTAGGTGAAGCCGTGGTAGCCGCACACGATCCGGTCGCCGTCGAGCCCGCTCTCGGACAGCGGGTACCGGCGGTGCACACAGCGGTCGTGCAGCGCGATCGGCGTGCCCTCCTCCTCCGTCCGGTAGAACACGAGGGGTTCGCCCAGGATCGTCCGGCCGAGCAGCTCCCGCCCGACCTCTTCGGCGTAGGCGGCGACGTACCACTGATTCCTGGCGAAGGCGGTCATGTGAGGCATGGCTGCGGCTCCTGTCTCTCTTGGTGGTGGCATCGTCGAGGACGGCTTCACAGGGCCGCAACGCCTCTTCCGCCCCACGGAAGGCGTTCGGTGAACCGGCTGGTCGGAGCGGTGGCGCGAAAGCGGCCCCCCGGCCCCGGGAACGGCCGCGGGCCGCCGGCCAGTGCGTCCCGGCGGCCTCGGCACCCACCCTGGGAGCCGTCCACCGGGACCTGGCACCTGGGAGGCCCAGCCGCTCGCGGTGTCCTGAGGGTGGCGGGCCCGTTCCTGCCGTGGGTGCGGCGAACGTCGACGGGCGGGACGAGGCCCGCCGCGGCCGAGGCGAGGACCAGCCGGGAGCGGGCGGGGGCCAGCGCCTCGTGGTCGTCGTGGGCGACGCCCAGTTGCGCGGCCAGGTCGACGTTGCCGAAGGCGGCGCGGACGACTCCGGGCGTGGCGCACACGGCGTGGGCGCGTTCCACGCCGAGGGCGGTCTCGACGAGGGCGACGAGCTCGCACCGCCCGGCGGTACGGGCGGCGAGTTCCGACGGCCTTGTCGAAGCGGTCGGGCCGGTGTCCCGGCACGAAGAGCAGGCTGCGGGCGACGGCGATCGGTGTCATCGGTGTCATCGGTGTCATCGGTGTCCTGGGTGTCATACGAAGGTCACCTCCGCCGTGGCGTGCCGGTCCTCGCGGCCGGTGGCCACCCGTAGCGCGGCGCCGTCGTCGGTCGGCGTACCGCAGACCACCAGCGGCTCGCCACCGAACACGGGCCGCCGCAGCCGGTACTCCAGCGACCGCACCCGCCGGTCCGGGGCGTGACGGCGGGCGAGTTCGAGCATTAGCACGGCTAGCAGCGGGCCGTGCACGACGAGCCCCGGGTAGCCCTCCTCGTCCCGGCAGTACGGGGCGTCGTAGTGGATGCGGTGGGCGTTCGCGGTGAGCGCGCTGAAGCGGAAGAGCAGCGCGGGGTCGGGGCGCAGCGGCAGCAGCCACGGGTCGTCCGGGTGCGGGACCGTGGACTCGTCGATGGTGGCCGGGTACTGTCCGGCCGGCCGTCCGGACCGGTAGACGATGTCCTGTTCCTCGACCAGGCACGTCCGGCCGTGCTGCCGGAACTCGCGTCGCTCGGTGACGAACAGCATCTCCCCGGTGCGCCCCTCCTTGGCGGTGACCGAGGCGAGACCGCTCACGCGTTCGGCGGGCTCCCCGAGCCGGAGCGGTTCGGTGATCTCGCAGCGGCCGCCGGCCCACATGCGCCGGCGGTGGGGGAGGGGCGGCAGGAAGTTCCCGTTCAGCGGGTGGCCGTCGGCCCCCAGGTCGCGCTGGGCGGGCCAGGTGAGGAAGTGCAGCCAGTGCCACAGCGGGGGCAGCGGGTCACCGGCCCCGGCGACGGTGCCGGGCAGGTCCAGGACCGCCGACAGGGCCGCCGCGGGGCCGGGGGAGAGCGGGTCCTCGTCCGTCGTCGGCTCAGGAGTCCACGACTGCACGTACGAGCCGAGCGGGGGCGGGGATCTTCATCGGTGGTCTCCAGGAGGGAGGTGCGGGAGGGCTCACGGACGAGGAGGGTGGCCAGGAAGGTGAGCCAGGGACTGCTCGTCCGGCCGAGGACGGTCATGATCGGCACGGTGATGACCATGCCGCCGACCGCGAAGAAGAACATCACCGGGCGACGGCCGAACCGGTCGGAGAGATGGCCCGCGACCGGTTGCAGCAGCATGGGAGGTCCCCCGACTCAGAAGGTGCTCAGGCCCAGGGCCGCGGGGAGGGCGTTCTTGTTGGCGACGCCGTCGCGGGGCGGCAGGGCGCGGGGCGGCTCGTCCGTGGTGATCAGGACCTGGGCGTACGTCGTCGCCGCGCGCGCCTTGACGCGGCCGGCGAGGTCGTCGGCCTGCGCGAGGCCGGAGATACGGAGGGGGTCGTGGATGCTGAGGCCCCGGGCGACGGCGACGAGATCGCTGCTCTGCGTCAGCAGGACCGCGCGCTGCCCGCCCAGCCACGCCCCGCTGACGACCGCGACCCCCTCCTCCTCCGTGGTCAGCACCACGTCGTGGATGTCGGGGTCGCGCCGCGCCTCACGGATGGTGTGGGAGTGGCCGGAGTCCGGCACATAGGCGATCTGCTGGACGCCGCGCCGCTTCAGCGCGCTGAAGACGTCCTCCTGCCAGGAGGGGGCCGGTGCATGGGTCTGACTCACGCCCGACATCATGAGTGCTGATGGCTGAGGTTGGACAATAGAAAAGAGTGATACCCGCATACCGCGCCCGCATGACCGGTGGCCGCCCCCCTGACCGCCCGGGAGATTCGACGGACGCGGCTCGGGGCTGTGGCCCAAGACCGGGGGCCGGGGCAGGGGAAGGAGCGCCGGGGCAGCGGCCGGGGGCGGGGGAAGGAGTGCCGGGAGCAGGGGCCGGAGCAGGGAAGGAGCGCCAGGGGCAGGGGCCGGAGCGCTCCGCGGGTCACTCGGGACCGGCTGCCGTGTCGACCCCCTGGAGCCGGGCCGACGGCCATCTCCCCTCCTCCACCGCCGAGTTGATCTGACGGACCAGCTCCCGGGCCACGATCTCCACGGCGGGCGGGGTCCGTCCGTACCGGGGGGTGCCGAGCACGATGGAGCGCCACACATCGGGCTCGGTGAGCGGCGCCGCGCTCAGCGTGCCCCGGGCGACGTCCTCGGCGATGCCCACCCCGGGCAGGACGGTCCAGCCGTGCCCGGCCAGGACGAGCTGCTTCTGCACCCGCATGGAGTTGGTCTGCACGACGATGTCCATGGCGGCCCCGGCGCGCCCCGCGGCGGCGTCGATCAGCCGGCGCAGGGCGTGTCCCGAGGCGGGCATGACGAGCGGATGCCTGGCGGCCTCCGCGAACGGCACGGGGCGCCCGGCGCTCAGCCCGGCGGACGGCGGGGCGACCGCCCACAGCCGCTCGCGCACCAGCGGGCGCGCGTTCAGTGACGGTGTGCTGTCCAGGTTGTAGAGCAGGGTCAGGTCGAGGTCGCCCTCGTCGAGCCATTGCTGCAGATGCCCGGAGTAGGCGGTCATCAGGCGCAGTTCGACGCCGGGATGATCGCGGGCGAGGGTGGTCACGAGCGGCTCGGCCAGCAGATCGCCCGTGCTCTCCAGCAGCCCGACGGTGACGATGCCCGTCACCTCGCCGGGGGTCGGCTGCACCTCGGCGCGGGCCCGCTCCAGCTCGTTCAGGGCGCGCCGGGCGCGGTCCACCATGATCGTGCCGGCCTCCGTGGGCCGCATGCCCTGCCCGGTCCGCTCGAAGAGGTCGACGCCGAGCTCCTGCTCCAGGGTGCGGATCTGCCGGGTCACCGCCGGCTGCACCAGATGCAGCAGCTCCGCCGCGCGCGTGACGCTGCCCACCTCGGCGACCGTCACGATCGCCCTGAGCTGCTTGACGTCCACGATGTCCGTTCCTCCGCCGCCGTCCGAAGCCCGCATGGTGCCATGACGAATCGCTATTTCACCCGGGCACACATAACTGCTATTGATGGTACTCCCGGCCCGGGACCCCATCCTCAGGAGGCCACTTCATGACCGAACGCCCCGAAGCACGGCCACCCGCCGAAGCAGGGCCACTCGCCGGCATCACCGTCGTGAGCATCGAGCAGGCCGTCGCCGCGCCCTTCGCGACCCGGCAGCTCGCCGACCTCGGCGCCAGGGTGATCAAGGTGGAGCGCCCGGGAGGAGGCGACTTCGCCCGTCGCTACGACACCACCGTGCACGGCGAGTCCAGCTACTTCGTGTGGCTCAACCGGTCCAAGGAGTCGGTGACGCTCGACCTGAAGACGGACGCGGGGCGGGCCGTCCTGGAGCGGCTGCTCGCCGGTGCCGACGTGTTCGTGCAGAACCTGGCGCCGGGCGCCGCCATCCGGCTGGGCCTCGGCGCACCGGCCCTCGCCGAGCGGTTCCCCACCCTGATCCCGTGCGCGATCACCGGCTACGGCTCCAGCGGCCCCTGGGCCGACCGCAAGGCCTACGACCTGCTGGTGCAGTGCCAGACGGGCCTCGTGTCGCTGACGGGCAACGAGCACGGCACCGCCCGGGTGGGGGTGTCCGTCGCCGACATCGCCGCCGGCATGTACGCCTACTCCGGCATCCTCACCGCCCTGTTCGCCCGGGCCACCACGGGTGCCGTGCGGGCCGTGGAGGTCTCGCTGTTCGAGGCGCTGGCGGAGTGGATGAGCCAGCCGGCGTACTACACCCGGTTCGGCGGCACCCAGCCCCCGCGCATCGGTACCCAGCACGCCACGATCGCCCCGTACGGCGCCTACACCGCCGCCGACGGCAAGGACGTGCTGTTCTCCATCCAGAACGAGCGCGAGTGGGCGGCGCTGTGCGAACGGTTCCTAGGCCTGCCGGGGCTCGTCGCGGACCCCCGGTTCGCCACCGGCTCCGCCCGCGTCGCCCACCGTACGGAGGTGAACGCGATCGTGGCCGAGCGGTTCGGTGAACTGGACGGCGCGGTGGCGATGGCGCTCCTGGACGAGGCGGGCATCGCCAACGCCGGCGTCAACGACGTCGAGGACTTCCTCGCCCACCCCGTGCTCGACGAACGCGACCGCTGGCAGGACGTACGGATCCCCGGCGGCGCCCTGGTCCCGGCACTGCTGCCCCCCGCGGACCTGAGCGGCGTCGCGCCGCGCATGGACCCGGTCCCCGCGGCCGGCGAGCACACCGACAGCATCCTGGCCGAACTGGGCTACAGCGCGGCCGACATCGCGGGCCTCAGGGCCGGCCACTCCATCTGAACCGGCCGACCGTGGGACACACCCAGCTCACCCAGCGAGGAGCGTCACAGCATGAGCACTCCGGACGTCCTGTCCGAGGACGAACAGTTCATGGTCACCACGGTGCGGGACTTCGTCGACAAGGAGGTGAGGCCCGTCGCCCAGGAACTCGAACACGCCGACACCTACCCCGAGGCCCTGATCGAGCGGATGAAGCAGCTCGGCGTCTACGGCCTCGCCGTCCCCGAGGAGTACGGCGGGACCCCGGTCTCCACCTCCTGCTATGTGCTGATCACCGAGGAACTGGCGCGCGGCTGGATGAGCCTGGCCGGGGCGATGGGCGGCCACACGGTCGTCACCAAGCTCCTGCTGCACTTCGGCACGGAGGAACAGAAGAGCCACTGGCTGCCGAGGCTGGCCACCGGCGAGGTCCGCGCCACCATGGCCCTGACGGAACCCGGCGGCGGCTCCGACCTCCAGGCGATGCGCACGGTGGCCCGCGCCCACGCGGACGGCGGCTATGTCGTCGACGGCGCCAAGACCTGGATCACCAACTCCCGCCGCGCCGGCCTGATCGCGCTGCTCTGCAAGACCGACCCGGACGCCGTCCCCGCCCACCGGGGCATCTCCATCCTCCTCGTCGAACACGGCCCCGGCCTGACCGTCTCCCGCGATCTGCCCAAACTCGGCTACAAGGGCGTCGAGAGCTGCGAGCTGTCCTTCGACGGCCACCGGGTGCCGGCCGGCGCCCTCCTCGGCGGGGTGGAGGGCGAGGGCTTCGGGCAGATGATGAAGGGCCTGGAGACCGGCCGGCTCCAGGTCGCCGCCCGCGCCCTCGGTGTCGGCCGGGCGGCCCTGGAGGACTCCCTCGCCTACGCCCAGGAACGCGAGTCGTTCGGCAAGCCGATCTGGCAGCACCAGTCCATCGGCAACTATCTGGCGGACATGGCCACGTCACTCACCGCGGCCCGCCAGCTCACCCTGTACGCCGCCCGCGAGGCCGACGCCGGCCGGCGCGTCGACATGGAGGCCGGCATGGCCAAGCTCTTCGCCTCCGAGACCGCCATGCAGATCGCCCTCAACGCCGTCCGCATCCACGGCGGTTACGGCTACTCCACCGAGTTCGACGTCGAACGCTACTTCCGTGACGCCCCGCTGATGATCGTCGGCGAGGGCACCAACGAGATCCAGCGCAATGTCATCGCCGCCCAGCTCGTCAAGCGCGGAGGGCTCGACTGAGACGAGGGGGCGACCTCGCCCCTGCCCGGTGCTGTTCGTGTGGCGGACCCCTGTGCGTCACACCCGCGCCACGGGCCCTTCCCTGTCGTTGGTTGCTCTAGGACCATTCCCTGCGCGCAGGTCACATCCATCGCACCACGTCAGGACAAGAGGTCACCCACCCATGCCTGAAGTCAATCGGCGCCGGTTCCTCCAACTCACGGGCGGTACCGCCGCGTTCGCCGCGCTGTCGAGCAGTATCGAGAAGGCCGCGGCCCTGCCCGCGCACCACCGGACCGGCACGATCGAGGACGTCGAGCACATCGTCGTCCTCATGCAGGAGAACCGGTCCTTCGACCACTACTTCGGCGCCCTGAGAGGCGTACGGGGCTTCGGCGACCCGCATCCGGTGACGCTGGACAACGGCAAGTCGGTCTGGCACCAGTCGGACGGCACGAAGGACGTGCTGCCGTTCCACCCCGAGGCCGACGATCTCGGCATGCAGTTCCTGGAGGGCCTGCCGCACAGCTGGCCGGACGGGCACGCCGCCTACAACGGCGGCAAGTACGACAAGTGGGTGCCCGCCAAGGGCACCACGACGATGGCGTATCTGACCCGCGATGACATCCCCTTCCACTACGCCCTCGCCGACACGTTCACCGTCTGCGACGCCTACCACTGCTCGTTCATCGGCTCGACCGACCCCAACCGCTACTACATGTGGACCGGGTACACGGGCAACGACGGCAAGGGCGGCGGCCCCGTCCTCGGCAACGACGAACTCGGCTACGACTGGACGACCTACCCCGAGCGCCTCGAAGCCGCCGGGATCTCCTGGAAGATCTACCAGGACATCGGCGACGGCCTGGACGCGGCCGGCTCCTGGGGCTGGATACAGGACGCCTACCGGGGCAACTACGGCGACAACTCGCTGCTCTACTTCAACAAGTACCGCAACGCCAAGCCCGGCGACCCCTGGTACGACAAGGCCCGCACCGGGACGAACGCGAAGGCCGGCGACGGCTACTTCGACCTGCTGAAGGCCGACGTCAAGGCGGGCAAGCTGCCCCAGATCTCCTGGATCGCCGCGCCCGAGGCGTTCTCCGAGCACTCCAACTGGCCCTCGAACTACGGCGCCTGGTACATCTCCCAGGTCCTCGACGCCTTGACCTCCAACCCGGCGGTCTGGGCGAAGACGGCCCTCTTCATCACCTACGACGAGAACGACGGCTTCTTCGACCACCTCGTGCCGCCGCTGCCGCCGCGCGACGCGTCCCGCGGCAAGTCCACGGTCGATGTCTCCCCCGACCTCTACAAGGGCGACGCCAACCGGGTCGCGGGCCCCTACGGTCTGGGCCCGCGCGTCCCCATGCTGGTCGTCTCGCCCTGGAGCAAGGGCGGCTACGTCTGCTCGGAGACCCTCGACCACACCTCGATCGTGCGGTTCATGGAGCGCCGGTTCGGGGTGAAGGAGCCGAACATCTCGCCGTGGCGGCGGGCGATCTGCGGCGACCTCACCGCCGCGTTCGACTTCTCCCACAAGGACAGCCGGCCCGCCGCGCTGCCGGACACCGACGAGTACGAGCCGCAGGACCGGGAGCGGCACCCCGACTACAGGCCGGCGGTGCCGGCGGACCCGAGCATGCCGAGGCAGGAGCGGGGGCTGCGTCCGGCCCGGCCGCTCAGGTACGCGCCCCGGGTGGACGCCTCGGCCGACCCGAAGGCCGGCACCCTCACCCTCACGTTCGCCTCCGGCGGCCGGGCGGGGGCGGCGTTCCTCGTCACGTCCGGCAACCGTACGGACGGCCCCTGGACGTACACGACCGAGGCGGGCAAGGCCGTGTCGGACACCTGGAACTCCGCGTCCTCCGGCGGCTCCTACGACCTCACGGTGCACGGTCCGAACGGCTTCCTGCGGGCCTTCGAGGGGCCGGGCAAGACACGCGGGCCCGAGGTGACGGCGCGGCACGTCGGCGACGACGTGGAACTGACCTTCACCAACAAGGGCGCCGGGACGGTGAGTCTGAAGGTCACGAGCGCGTACGGGGGCCGGTCCCGCACGGTCCGGGTGCGGGCCGGGGCGACCGTGCGCCAGGTCGTCGACCTGCGCGCGAGCCGACGGTGGTACGACCTGACCGTCACCGCCGACGGGGGGTTCCTCCGGAGGTTCGCCGGCCACGTGGAGAACGGGCGTCCCGGGGTGAGCGATCCGGCGTTGGGGGCGCGGTAGGGCGCCTGAGAGCTCGGGGGGAACGGTGATCGGGCGGCTGCGGGCCGCATGTGGCTGATCGCGCATCCCGCATCCCCGCGCACAGCCCCTGCCCCACGAAGGGCGGTGTGAGGTGCGCGGCATCGCCCAGCAGGAAGACGCGGCCCCGGCGCCACC
>NZ_JBEOYO010000093.1:0-19979 GCF_040297125.1 Streptomyces sp. NPDC001868
GGGAAGTCGTACGCGTTCACCGCGACGACGCGCCGGACCCGATCGGGCAGGTCGGCCGCGGCGGTCAGGGCGAGCACCGCCCCCATGGACTCCCCGACCAACGTCACGTCGTGCAGATCGAGTTCGGTCAGGAGCCGCTCGACACCCGCGCGCATGGCCGGCTCGTCGTACGACGCCCCGGGCACGATCTCCGAATAGCCCATCCCCGGCAGGTCCAGGGCATACACGGTGTACTGGTCCGCGATCAGCGGGATGAGGTCACGGAAGTGCTCGGCCTGCGTGCGCACGGTGTGCAGCAGGACCAGCGGAGCGCCGGTGCCCGCTCTGAGGTAGCGCAGGGCCCCCTCGCTGCCGTGGCGTCCTGCGCGCGGGGCGATGGTGTGGCTGGTGGTCCCCGGGATGTGAATCGTGGGACGTGACTCTGAGCTGGGCATCTCGCTGGCTTCCCTTTGTGTGAACTGCTGCGGACGGGTGATTTGGACAGGGCCCGCCCGAAGGGAGCGTGACCACGGACCAGGCCTTGGATTCGGTGAGAAACCGATCGGTTTCCATTACTGTAAACCGATCGGTTTCCAAGGGCAAGGCTGAGGCTGCCATCCGCAGCAAACAGGGTCAGCGCACAGGACAGACGCGAGAGTGCCATCCGCGCAGCGGTCGCCGAGTTCGCTCTCCAGGGCTACTACGGCACGCCTGAACGCTCCAGCGCAGGTATAGGGCTACCCCACCATGGCCAACCACCGAAGCCAACGGTGATGCGGCCAAGCGGTCCGGGCCGACCGGAGGAGGCCCTGAGAGACCGCGCACCTGCCCCGGCGCCCCCTGATGCCGGCCGCAGCAGCCGCCGCTGTGCTCACGGTGGGAGCTGGCATCACCTGGGGAGTCACGGCGACCCGCGACACTCCTCCGGCCGTGGCCGCCCCGCTGGTCCTGACCGTTCAGCAGGACACAGGCGGCGGCCCGGCCACAGCGTGCGCCGAGCTCGACGCCACCACCCTGCGCCAGTACACGACCGCCTTCGAGGGCACCGCGACCTCCATCAACGGCGGCCGAATCACCCTCCGAGGGGACCACTGGTACCGCGGCGAGAACGCCTCCACCGTCCGGCTCGACACCAGCAACGAAGGTCAACTGGAGCACTTCGGCCAGGAGTTCATCGCCGGCCAGACCTACCTCGTCTACGCCAAGGACGGCAAGGTCCCGATGTGCTACGGCGACGCCGCCACCCCGAAGCTGCGGAGCCTCTACGACCGAGCGTTCGGGCAGTGAGCGCACAAGCTCGGCGGCTGTTCCGTCTCGCAAAGTCTGCCGTTGCCTCGTTGCGAGGTTCAGCGGGAGCCGGTCGGTAAACGCGTCACCGCTCACATGGGGGCAAGGCCCCATCACCCTGCCCGACGACCTGGGCGGGCACGTCACCGGACGCCGGCCCCCTAGCAGCCGGCGCTCGCCCCCGGCCCCCGCCTTCACTGACGGCCTGATGAGAAGCGGCGCGCTGCAGGGGGCGATGTCGGTGGCAGAGAGGTCGGGGCGGGCGCGATGCAGACGTGCGGGGGGCCTGCGGGCACGCTCGAGCAGCCGCTCCAGGCCGAAGTAGTGGTCAGCGTGGGCATGGGTGATGTAGATCGTTGTCAGTGTTCGTCCGAAACCTCGGTCCGCCGGATGAGCTCTGCTACGTCGCGTTCCATGTGCTGGGTGTCCCCCAGCACGACTTCGGCCGGTCCGGCGGTGATCGTCGAGTGGTCGGGGAGAACGCCCCGCCGTTGAGCAGCTCCTGCAGGGCGCAGGTGTAGACGTCGAGGGTCAGGTCGGTCATGTTGGTATTCCCGCTCCGATTGTCCGAGACGGTGAGCTGACCCGGCTGGGGTGGTGAGCCCGGGAGAAGGCGGCTTCTCGGTTCCTCGCTCGGTCCAGGGATTGCGTAGAGGCTGCGCTGGCCCGCTTCGGCGAAAGTTCGGCCTACGGCGGCCGCGGTCGATCCGGCCGCGTCGCGTGACTGTAGGCATCTCTGCGCGTGCCGGGCCCGACGGGCTACGCCCTAGGCGAGCCGCTCGATCAGCATGGCCATGCCCTGCCCGCCGCCGACACACATCGTCTCCAGGCCGATCTGCTTGTCATGGGCCTGAAGGTTGTTGATGAGCGATCCGGCGATCCGCGCTCCGGTCATCCCATAGGGGTGGCCCAACGCGATGGCCCCGCCCGAAACGTTGAGTTTGTCCTCGTCGATCTGCAGCGCCCGTGCAGAACCGAGCACCTGCACGGCGAATGCTTCGTTGATCTCGACGAGATCAACGTCGCTCATGGTCAGGCCTGCGTGGCCGAGTGCCTGACGGGTGGCCTCGATGGGTCCGAGGCCCATGATCTCCGGCGAGAGAGCAGTCACGCCGGTGGAGATGATGCGGGCCAGCGGCTGCAGGCCGAGTTCACGCGCTCGGACATCGGACATGATGACGAGAGCCGCCGCTCCGTCGTTGAGCGGGCACGAGTTGCCGGCGGTGACGGAGCCCTTCTCACGGAAGACCGGCTTGAGCGCGGAGACCGCATCGAGCGTCGTCCCGGGCCGCGGGCAGTCGTCCTCGGTCACGATCGAGCCGTCGGGCAGGGTGATCGGGGTGATCTCCTTGCGGAAGTGGCCGCGCGCGATGGCCTCCTCGGCTCGATGCTGCGAACGAACCGCCCACCGGTCCTGCTCTTCGCGACTGATGCCCGTGAGGGAGGCAACGTTCTCCGCGGTTTCACCCATGCTGATGTACACGTCGGGAACCAGTCCCGTCTCGCGAGGGTCAGTCCAAGCCTCGTGGCTCGCCTGCCTGGCGGCCGAGCGTGTCTGAGCGGCGCCGAACGCGGGATTCTGCGTGTCCGGCCAGGAGTCCGAGTTGCCGATGACATACCGGGACACGGCCTCTGTGCCCGCCGAGATGTAGGCCGAACCTTCGCCTGCCTTGATCGCGTGGAAGGCCATCCGCGTCGTCTGCAGCGACGATGAGCAGTAGCGGGTCACCGTGGTGCCCGGCAGGTTGTCGTAGCCCAGTTGGACCGCGACGTTGCGCGCCAGGTTGAAGCCTTGTTCGCCACCGGGCAGACCGCAGCCGAGGATCAGGTCTCCGATCTCGTCGGGGTCGAGTTCCGGGACCTTGGCGAGCGCCGCAGCGATCACCTGGGTGGCGAGATCGTCGCTGCGCATCTCCTTCAGCGACCCCTTGAACGCCCGACCGATCGGCGAGCGGGCGTAGGACACAATCACGGCTTCGGGCATCTGAGTGCTCTTCTCGAAGATCTGGCGGTGGGTTCTGTCCGGGCGAGCGGCTCTCAAGCTCCGGCAGAACAGGGATTACGTCAGCAAGGTAGCCACTCGAAACAGGTGCTCCATAGGACGATCGCGCCTCAGCGTGGTATGTCCGCGCCAGACAACCCCTGCCCCTTTCGGCTTGGTTCGGGTACCTCGGTGAGCGCCTTGCCCCGGCCCGCCGTCCTCCCGCATGCCTTCGGCGACCGAGGCAATCGCATCGGGCACGGCCGCCCATCACCCCGCTCGACCAGACCCGTCAACACGGTTGATGTGTGGGGAGTTGATGGGGGAACCGCCGGCGGATTCCACCGCGCTCGGTGGAGGAGCCCCGTGGCGTACGTCATGTCCGCCTACCTCGCAGACGGGGTTGACGGAATCGACCCGCCTAAGAAGACTAAGCACTCGCATAGTTACTATGCATTCGCTTACTTCCTGCTTCCTGCTTCTTACTTCCTATTTCCGGCGAGCGACGAGGAGCTCCTGTGCGCCGTACTGTCTTCGATGCCGACCACGAGGCCTTCCGGACCTCCGTCCGGGCATTCGTGGAGCGCGAGCTGCGGCCGCGCCAGGAGGAGTTCATCCAGCAGCGGGCGATCGACCGCGCCGCGTGGAAGGCCGCTGGGCAGCAAGGACTGCTCGGGCTGCTGATACCGGAGCAGTACGGCGGCAGCGAGGCGGGCGACTATCGCTTCACCGCGGTTCTGCACGAGGAATTCGCCAGGCTGTCGGTGGCGTTCGCCTCCTCGTTCACCATCCACTGCGAGGTCGTCGCCCCCTACCTGGTCGAGCTGACCACCGAGGAGCAGCGTGAGCGCTGGCTGCCGCGGTTCTGCGCGGGCGAGCTGGTCACCGCGATCGGTATGACCGAGCCCTCGGCAGGTTCCGATCTTGCGGCCCTGCGGACCACGGCCTTGCGCGACGGCGAGAACTGGACCCTCAACGGCTCCAAGACCTTCATCACCAACGGCTTCGGCGCCGACCTCGTGGTCGTCGCCGCTCGCACCAGCCCGGAGAAGGGTGCCAAGGGCATCACGCTGTTCGCCGTGGAGACGGACATGCCCGGTTTCGAGCGTGGGCGCAAGCTGGACAAGGTCGGTCAGCACGAGGCCGACACCGCCGAGCTGTTCTTCCACGACGTGCGCGTCCCGGGCGCCAACGTCATCGGCGAAGTCGACCGCGGCTTCATCCACATGATGGAGCGGCTCCCGCAGGAGCGGATCGGTGCCGCCGTGCTCAACCTGGCCCACGCCGCGCAGATCCTGGACGAGACGCTGGAGTATGTGAAGGAGCGGAAGGCCTTCGGCCAGTCCGTAGGCTCCTTCCAGTACAACAAGTTCCGGCTGGCCGAGATGGTCACCCAGATCGAGGTGACCCAGGCCTTCGTCGACCAGTGCGTCGCGGCCCACGTCACGGGCCGGCTCTCGGCGGTGGACGCGGCCAAGGCCAAGTGGTGGACCGCCCAGGTGCAGAACGAGGTCCTCGACGCCTGCGTCCAACTGCACGGCGGGTACGGCTACATGAACGAATACCGGGTCGCCCGAGCCTGGCAGGACGCCCGTGTCACGAAGATCTGGGCCGGCTCGAACGAAATCATGAAGGAACTCATCGGCCGCGACCTCGGCCTGTGAGGCCCATGGACACCTCATCCTCCGGATTGGAGCGCCCGATGGGCAACCTCAGCTTCGACTTCACCGGCCGCACCGTGATCATCACCGGCGCAGCCCGCGGCATCGGCCTCGAACTCGGCCGGCACCTGCGCACTTCAGGCGCGGACGTGTTCCTGGTCGACCGAGACGAGGACGAACTCCGCGCGGTGGCGAAGGAATTGGACGCTCTGTGGGTGGCCGCGGACGTCACCTCCAGCACTGACGCGGAGCGTGTCGTCGCCACCGCGCTGGCCGAGACCGGCCGCGTCGACGTCCTGGTCAACAACGCCGGGATCCTGCGCGACGGCGTCTTGTGGAAGCTCACCGACGACGACTGGGACGCCGTCCTGGCCGTCCACGCGGGCGGCACCTTCCGGTTCACCCGGGCGTGCGTCCCCCACTTCCGCGCCCAGGGCTATGGCCGGGTCGTCAACGTCACCTCCTACTCCGGCCTGCACGGCAACATCGGCCAGGCCAACTACGCCACCGCCAAAGCCGGGATCATCGGCTTCACCCGCACCGCCGCCAAAGAGCTCGCCCACTTCGGCGTCACGGTGAACGCCATCTCCCCCAACGCGGAGACCCGCATGGTCTCTTCCGTCCCCGCCGAGAAGCGCGCCGAGCTGACTGCCGGCATCCCGATGGGCCGCTTCGGCGACCCGAGCGAGATGTGCGCGGCTGTCGCCTTCCTCGCCTCTGAGGAGGCCGGCTACATCACCGGTGCCGTGCTGCCCGTCGACGGCGGCCTGTCCATCTGACCTCTCTGGAGCCCCTGTGAACATTCTCGACCGTTTCCGTCTCGACGACCGCGTCGCCATCGTCACCGGCGCTTCCTCCGGCCTCGGCGTCGCCTTCGCCCAGGCCCTCGCCGAAGCCGGGGCCGACGTCGTCCTGGCCGCCCGACGCACCGACCGGCTCGCCGAAACCGCCCGCCTCGTCGAGGCCGCGGGCCGCCGCGCCCTGTGGGTCAAGGCCGACGTGGCCTCGCCCGACGACTGTCACGCGGTCGCGGCGGCCGCCGCGGACTTCGGCCACGTCGGCGTCCTGGTCAACAACGCCGGCGTGGCCGCTGCGGTCCCGGCCAGCCGGGAGACACCGGAGCACTTCCGGCACATCATCGACATCAACCTCATGGGTGCCTACTGGATGGCCCGGGCGGCAGCCCAGGTGATGACCGGCGGCGGCTCCATCGTCAACATCGCCAGCGTCCTCGGCCTGGTCAACACCGGCCTGCCGCAGGCCGGTTACTCCTCCTCCAAGGCGGGCCTGATCGGTCTCACCCGCGACCTGGCCGCCCAGTGGAGCCACCGCAAGAACATCCGTGTCAACGCCCTCGCCCCCGGCTACTTCGCCTCCGAAATGACCGCCCGTCAGGACGCCGGCAACATCGACGACATCGTCCGCCGCATCCCGCTTCCCCGCACCGGCGAACCCGAGGAACTCGCCGCCGCGGTGGTCTTCCTCGCCTCCGACGCCTCCAGCTACGTCACCGGCACCACCCTCACCGTCGACGGCGGCCTCACCATCAGCTGAGCGGACCGACAGAACGTGATCCGCAAGAATGGGCGCGTGACAACCATCGCAACCGACGACCTGTGGGGCGAGGCCGGCCCCGGCTCCCGGCGCATCCTCGAGGCGGCGCTCACGGCCTTCGCCGCCCGTGGCTACCACGGCGCCTCCACCCGCGACATCGCCGCCGCCGCCGGGATGAGCCCGTCGGCCGTCTACGCACACCACCGCACGAAAGAAGACCTCCTCTACGCGATCAGCCTCGCCGGCCACCGCAGCGCACTGGCGGCAGTGGAACGCGCCCTGGGGGAGGAGGTGACGGCGGTCGGCCGGCTACGGGCGCTGGTTCACGACTACACCGCCTGGCACGCCCGCCACCACCAGCTGGCCCGCGTCGTCCAGTACGAGCTCGGCGCACTCGCGCCGGACCACCGTGACGAGATCCTCCGGCTCCGCCGCCGCACCGAGGAAGTGGTGCTCGACGAGATCGCGGCCGGCATCGCGTCCGGGGCGTTCCGCACCGAGGACCCGGGCGGTGTCGCGCTGGCGGTACTCTCCCTCGGCGTCGACGTCAGCCGGTGGTACGCCCCCGGCGGCCACCACAATCCCGTCAGCCTCGGCCGCCGCTACGCGACGCTGGTGCTGGCCATGCTGGGCACCGACCACCGGTCCGCGACCGCAGGCTGACGAACGAAGTCGGCTCTCTCCCATCACGGCCACGTCGTGCCTGGGTCAGCCACGGGCGCCCCGGTTTCCCGGAGAAGTCGAGCACCCAGATGCCGAGTTGGGGATGGTCGGCCTGCCAGACCTCCCTGGATGCGCCTGCCTCGCTCCGGCAGTTCGAACCCACGCCTCCCTGCGGCGCTTGGCGCTCCGGTGCGCCATCACTATCGGCCCCGGATCGACAAAGGTGACGATCTCGTGCGCTGTGCCTACCGGGGGCTCGGCCGATCCCGCCGGGCCGCGACGCCGGACGCCTGCCGTTGGATCGCCGCTGTCGGGAGACCAGGCATCCTCAAGGCCAGGCTCTCGATGAAACATCCAGGGCATCGAAGCGGCCCCGTAATAGGCAACTCGGCACCCCCTGCAGGCACGCGCCACGAAGAGCAGGCCGGGGCCCGTCGCGGCGCCGCCAGGGCGGACGCTGCCAGCGAAGCCGACCAGGCCCACAAGGAAGGTCCGCTCGCGTCCGACCATGTCGGCGATCCGACCGCCCGCAGGCAGACTCCCGAACGCGAGCGTGTATGCGGTAATCACTCACTGGCGGCTGTCATCGAACGCCCCCAGTCCCCGCTGGGCCGAGGGCAGAACGATGTTCACGATCATGGTGTCCAAGGACACCATCGGCTGCGCGAGGGCGATCACGCCCAGGTGCCCACCACCGATCCGGATCAGGAGACAGCTCGTCCGATCAGGCGTCGGCGGTGGCAGACGTTCTGCCGGGGGTCTCACCGGCTCGCATGCGCTCAGTCCGGGTGAGCCGGCTCCTGACCGCCTCCGCGCCATCCCGTCGTGGGCGTCGCGATGGCCAATGTGCACTGCCAAGACGCAGGCAGGGTCGTCGGTCGCGCAGGCGGTGGCGAGTTGCGGAGGTCGGACGCGACGCGGGACATGGAACCGTTCGTCAGATGCTCGCCCCTTGCCTCTCGGTCGTCCATCCGCACGAGCATGCCCCTGAATCGTCACGCCGGTCCCTCCAGCCAGCACCTTCGAAGACGATCGGGTGGTGGGAGGGAATCTCGCCCTGCGGGCCACCCGACCTTCGAAGAGGGCGAGCCCTCGATGACCGAGCATCTGCTGGTGGTCAATGGGATGACAGGGCTGCAGCGTGAGCGGCCCGCAACGAGGGCTTGTCGATCTTGCCGACGGCGTTCCTGGGGAGGGCGTCGACCACGAAGAACGACGTCGGCCGCTTGTAGCCGCTGAGGTGTTGCGCGGTCAGCGCTTCCAGAGCCGCGGGGTGGACAGTCGTACCAGGTCGCGGCTGGACGTAGGCGACCACCACCTCTCCCCACTTGTCGTCAGGCACACCGATGACGGCGGCCTCGAGGACAGACGGGTCAGCCGTGAGGACGTCCTCGATCTCCTTGGGGTAAATGTTCTCGCCACCGCGGATGATCATGTCTTTCGATCGCCCGACCAGGGTCAGGTAGCCGTCCGCGTCCAGGTGGCCCACGTCGCCCGTGTACAGCCAGCCGTCCACGATCGTCTTCGCCGTGTCTTCCGGCCGACCGAGATAGCCACGCATGACGTTGGGGCCACGCACGATGACCTCACCATCCATGCCGGTCGCCAGCTCGTTGCCCTGCTCGTCGACGATCCGGAGCTCCTGCCCCGGGACGGCGACCCCCACGGTGCCCGCCCGGCGGGGACCCGCGACGGGGTTGACGGTGGAGAAGCAGGTTCCTTCGGACAGCCCGTAACCCTCGATGATGGGGAAGCCGTACCGAGCCTCGAAGCGGATCGGCAACTCGGCGGAGGCGGGCGCCGCGCCGCACGTGCCGTAACGCAGCGAGGACGTGTCGGGTCGAACGTCGGCCGGCAGCGCCTCGAGCATGTTGTAGATCGTGGGCACGGCACTGAAGTAGGTGGGTCGCTCCCGCTCGACGAGATCGAAGAAGGTCTTGGGGTCGAACCGGTCGGTGATGAAAACACTGCCGCCTGCGACCAGCGGCATGAGCACGCTGACCACGATGGCGTTGACGTGGAAGAGCGGCAGGATCAGCAAGCAGCGGTCGGTCGGCCCGGTCTCGACCGCCTGGCACCCCATCGCCGCCATCGCGTCGATGTTGGAGTGGTCGAGCATCACGCCCTTCGGTGCGCCCGTCGTTCCGCTCGTGTAGATCAGGAGTGCCGGCGCGGTCGAGTCCGGCTGCGGCGTCGGACCGGACCCCACCGCCTCTCCGTACAGGTCGTCGACGGCCAGCGTGGCGACGCCCGCAGCGGTCGTGCCGTCCTCGACGACCAGCACGCGTGCGCCCGAGTCGTGGAGCTGCCGTGCGACCTCGCCCTCGGTCAGGCTCGGATTGACCGGGGTGACGGTCGCCCCGAGCCGCCAGGCCGCGAACAGCAGAAGCACGAACTCGACGCGGTTCCTCAGCTTGAGCGCCACGACATCACCAGCACCGATCCCGAGGTCCTGAAGGTGACGAGCAGCAGCCCGGACACGGGTCAGGAACTGGGCATTGGTGAGCGACTGACGCCCGTCGGCAACCGCGGGCCCGTCCGGAGTGGATGCGGCGCGACGGTCGGGCAGAGACGCGAAATTCATGGTGAGGTCACCTGTCGTGGTGTGGCGCGTTTCAACGCGAAGGCAGCAGTGAGGACTTCGGGTGACAGGCTCGGTCACTCAGCGGCGTCGCGCTTCGCGATCGCCTCGCCGGCGGAGAACTGGAGCGTCCAGACGTTGCCGTGGTGCGGGTACTTCTCCACCATGGTGGCCACCAGCTCTTCGGCGTCCTTCGCGACCTCGGAGGCGGCCGCGAAGTCCTGGATGTAGGCGCGGGTCTGGGCGATCATGCTCTCGACCGCGTGGTCGTCGCCGTCGGGCCTGCGGTGTCCGGACACGATCATGCGCGGGCGGAGGCTCTCCACGGTGTCGACGGTCTCGAGCCAGTCCTGCCACTCGTCGGGCGTCGACAGGCCGAGCATGGGATGGATCTCGTTGTAGATGGAGTCGCCGGCCACGACGACGTCGATCTCGGGGACGTGCACGATGCTCGTGGGATGGATGTCGGCCTGCTTCACCTCGATGATGTGCAGGGGAGATCCGTCGACGTACAGCGTGTCGCCTTCGAGTGGCTCCGGAAGCGGCCCCGCCATGATGCAGGAGTCGCCGAACAGCATGCCCCACTGCTCGATCTGAAGCTGCATGGTCTGCTTCATGGACTCGACCACGTGGGGCAGCGCCACGGCCTTCGCCTCCGGGAACCGCTCCAGGAGCGGTCCGAAGCCCAGGTAGTGATCGGCGTGATCATGGGTGATGTAGATCGTCGTGAGCTTCTTGCCGGTGCGCTCGATCAGGTCACCGAGGTCGCGGACGTCGTCCTTGAGGTAGAGCGCGTCGATCAGGACCACCTCGGTGGCGCCGCTCACGAGCGTGGCCGTGGTGGGCGAGAAGGTGCCGTTCGGTACGCCGGGAAACTCCTCGGCCGGGACATTCGGCCAGCGACCGACGAAGACCGTGGCGCGGATGGGTGCGGCCGGCGAGGAGTGGGTGTCAGTGGTCACGAGGTACCTCCGGTTGCGGTGTTGTCGGCCGACGCGGCATTGCGCACGTCGGCGGGCGAAGTCAAGTTATGAACGCACGCTCGGTGACTCATAGAACGAGTGCGCCGAGCGCCGGCTGCGGGCTGTCGGCGCCAGGGTGTGCCTCACGAACGTTCACCACCACGAATCGGATCGCGTCACCGTACGTGCGGTGCAGGTCGAGCAGTTCCCGCCCCGCGCTCTCGGTTACCGGGCAAGGTCAGTGAACCGAAGTGGTGGTCATCACGGGCTCCTCCGGCAGATCCTCCGGAGATGGATGAGGTCCCGGGGCACGCACGGTCGACAGCACCTCACGATGCCTCGGGACCTCGGCCAGGGGTCAGCCGGTCAGCTCGTAGGGGACGGGCCGGTTCTCCCTGGCCCAGAGCTTCTCGGTGTCGGACTCCGGCGCAGGCGGAACGAGGCCCTGGACGCGCCAGAGGTCCATGGGGGTCTCGTCGATGTGGACCTCCCAGTCGTAGCCGCGCTCCTTGACCAACGGCGCCAGCTTCTCCTCGATGACCTCCATGCACAGGAACCGCATCTCGGGGTCGTCCATCTGCCGGGCGATGTGGTCCACGCGGATCCGTATGAAGTTGTTGTTCGCCTTACCACCGACGTACATGGTGTCCGCCGGCATGTCCTTGAACAGGACGACGACATAGAACTTAGGCAGGTCATAGGCGTAGTCCGTGTAGAGCGAGGTGATTCTCTGGGACAGCTGTTCCTTGTCCTGCGGGGTGAAGGCGTTCTCGGGGGTGAAGATCTCCCAGTACGGCATTGCGGCTCCTTGATGGATGGATCGGTGACGGAAGGCGCGGCTCGTCGATGCGGCTCAGGAGGTGGGCTCAGCCCCGGAGGTGCTTGACGAAGTGGTCCCGTGCGGCTGCGGAGAGCTCGTCGAAGCCGGGGCCGCTGTAGAAGTCGAA
Source organism: Streptomyces sp. NPDC001868 (assembly GCF_040297125.1). Lineage (NCBI taxonomy): Bacteria > Bacillati > Actinomycetota > Actinomycetes > Kitasatosporales > Streptomycetaceae > Streptomyces > Streptomyces sp. NPDC001868. The sequence goes on from NZ_JBEOYO010000093.1 coordinate 11,616, forward strand.
GTGGCCGCCCTGCTTGACGATGATCTGCTTCGGCTCCCGGGCCTCCGCGTACGCGTCGAGGGCCAACTCGAACGGTGCCACCCTGTCGTTGTCGGCCACGATCATCAGGAGCGGGGTCGGCGCGATGCGGCTGATGAAGGTACCCGGGGCGTACTCGGTCACCATTTCCATGCTTCGAGCCGTCAGCTCGTTCTTCCAGTTGGGCGCCCGGTCCGCCGACGTCTTGCTGAACCACTCGTAGGCGTCGGCCGCGGGCATCACGGCCTGCGCCGTGGGGTCGGCCGCGACGACCGGGAGCACAGCGGGCTCTCCGCCGGTGAACCGGTTGAGTCGGTCGCCCTCCTGGATCGCACGGAAGACCGGGATGAAGTCCGGCCGGATCGCCCGGCTCAGGGTGCGCGGACCGGTGATGAACGGCACCTGGGAGACGACGGCCTTCACCCTCTTGTCGATCGCCGCGACCATGAGGACGTGTCCACCGGAGAAGCTGGAGCCCCAGATGCCGATCTTCGACGCGTCCACCTCGGGGCGGGTGGTGGCGTAGGTGATCGCGTTCCGGAAATCCCGGTACTGCAGGACCGGGTCGACCTCCTGGCGGGGAGTTCCCTCACTGTCGCCGAAGTTCCGGTGATCGTAGGCGAGCACGTTGAGGCCGGCTTCGGAGAAGACCACGGCATAGTCGTCGAGGTGCATCTCCTTGACGCATGACAGCCCGTGCGCCAGGACCACGACCGGTGCCGGCGTGCTGGTGTTCCTGGCCGGATAGAACCAGCCCCGGAGGGTGACGCCGCCCTCGCCCTTGAACTCGATGTCTTCTCGATTCATGTGATCTTCCGATTCGCTCGCGATGGTCCGTCGGTCGTGTGGAGGTTCACTCGGAGTGATCCGACACTCGTGAGTGGTGATGTCGGGCCCAGAATCCACGAATGCCTGGGAGGGCTCATAGAAGGATCGCGCCGCGGGGTGGTACGGCTGTGCCACGGCTACGAGGAGACGGTCAGGCGCATCCGTGGGCTTCCCGGTAGTCGCCGGGCGACAGCGAGAACTCCCGACGGAACTCCCGTCCGAAGTGGCTGGCATCGCAGAAGCCCCACCGGTGCGCGATCGCGGCAATGCAGAGGTTCGTGTTCACCAGGTCGCCTCTGGCCGCTGCCAGGCGGTGCATGCGGATGACCGCCCCGACGGTGTCCCCGGTCGACGCGAAGGCCCGGTGGACCGTCCTCGGAGAAACGCTGTGGGCGGCGGCGAGGTCGGCGACTCTGATCGGTCCACCGGCGAGATGGCCGATGATCCAGTCTTCCAGCCGCCGTCGGAACAACTGCAGGAACTCGTCGTCGCCGATGTGGGGTCGACCCGCACGGATCATGCCGGCGATGAGGACGAGGAGGGCGTTGCGCGCTCCCTCGACCTCGGCCGCGGACATCCGCCCGATGCGGCGGTCCATGCTCATGAGGAAGCCGTGGAGGAGGTTGGCCAAAGGGTTCTGAGCCGTGTCCTGGAGCAGGCAACCGGGTGCACCGCCCCCCGCGTCGAACGGGGAAAGGGCGCTCATGGGCACCCGGACCGTTCGTTTGGCCAGGTGATCCGGTATGAGGAACCGCCCGGTGGTGCGGGTGCTCATGATGAGAACCGTTCCCGGTCGCAGGACGACGGTCTCGTCAGAAGTCTCGATGATCTGTTGGCCGGCCCTGGCGGCGAGGAGCAGCAGCGCGTCATCGTCCTGACGCACCGCGTTTCTGCCTCGGGTCCCTTCGACCCGCGGGCACACCCAGTCGGTGATGAGCAGGTCTCCGAGGTCCAGCTCCTCAGCAGATCCGAAGCGCTCGACCGGCCCGGTGAGCTGCAGATCCATGGAGACGAGGCGGTCGCGGACGGCGAGCCTCCAGCGGACGTCCGACTCTTCGGGTGTCAGCAGGTCGGCGGGGCTTAGCATGGACGGGGCGACAGTCACTTCGGCTCCAACTCGATAGAAGCTGTCCTCTCGGTCGTAACTCGTAGTTTGCTTCGTCGAAACATTCCGGTACTTGCCCTGAGGCGACAAGGATTTGTCCTTGCGTGACACCGATCTTCCTGTCCGGTGCTCGGCCCTGAAGGGGCTCTCCGCGCTCGTCACCGAGATCGGCGGCTCGGGCCCCGAACTCCTCGCGGCATACGGCTTCGACGAGGCGAGGATCGCCGAGGGCAACTCGTTCGCCAGTCTCCGACTGGTGGAGCGCGTTCTCGAGGAAACGGCCCGCCGATTCACGCTTCCGGACCTCGGGTTGAGGATGGCGGCGCAGCAGGATCTGCATGTGCTGGGGCCGCTGGCGATCGCCATGGAGAACTCACGCACGATCGGCGAGGCCGTCGAGTGCGCGAGCCGGTACCTGTTCGTCTACAGCCCGGCCCTCTCACTCGAGGAAACCGACGATCCGCTGGGAAGTCCCGGTGTGGTCGGCCTTCGCTACACGACCACGGGCATCAACGCCTCACCACAGGCGATCGACTACGGCATCGGGATCGTCCACCGAGTCCTGACGCTGCTCCACGGCGACGCACCGTACGGACTTCGTTCGGTCCTGCTTCCACACGCTCGCCTGGTACAGGAAAGCTCCTACCGGAAGTACTTCGGGGCCGAGGTCAGATTCGACTGTCCGAGCGCGGTCCTGCGCGTCCCGAGCCAACTGTTCTCGACACCGGTCAGCGGCGGCGATGATCTGCTTCACCACATCGCGATGGACCATCTCGAAACGCACTTCGGCCACCAGCACGTGCCGATGTCGGACCTGGTCGCGGCGATTCTCAGCGAACAGCTCGGATCCAGCGGTCCGGACCTGTCGAAAGTCGCGCGCCTGCTGAGTCTCCACCCGCGTTCACTGCAGCGGTCCCTGTCCAAGGAGGGCACGACCTTCTCCGGCGTCGTCGATCGGGTACGCAGGAATCAGGCCCTGGACTTGATCACGATGACCGACCTGTCCTTCTCGCAGATCGCAGCCAGCCTGGGGATGCAGGAACAGTCCAGCCTCACTCGTGCGGTCCGTCGGTGGTTCGACACGTCACCTTCCAGACTGCGACGCGACGGACAGGAGCCGAAAGGTCAGTCCGCCCTCATCGACTGAGCGTGCTCCGCGAGCCCCGAGCCGGCCCCGGGTGATCTCGTCTCTCCACGGTCTCAAGTCCACCGTCACAGGTCTGAGTTCGGAGCCGGCTCTGCCCGGGAGGGCCTGTTCGGCCCAGATGACCTTGCCCTAGCCACTGTGCCGTGCGCCCCAGCGCTCGGCGAGCCGGGCGACCAGGAGCAGGCCGCGGCCGCCTTCGTCGAAGACCCGGGCATGGCGCAGGTGCGGGGCGGTTCTGCTGGCGTCGGAGACCTAGCACGTCAGGGTGGATCGGAGGATCATCCGCAGCTGTATGGGGGCTTTGCCGTAGCGGAGTAGTGTGAAGGCGCCGATCACGCGCGGATCGGACCATCCCCACTTCGGTCCCTCAACGATGCCCAGGCTCAGGCCCGCGGGCATCGCGGCCATCAGCTGCACGCCGAGCAGATCGGGCAGGCCCTGGGCGTGCGGGTCGCGCGATTCGCGCAGTAGGCGCAGGCCGAGGACGGCGATCACCGCGCAGATCGGCAGGTTCACCAGGAAAGACCCGGCGCCAGGAGGCGTACTGGGTCAGCAGCGCACCCAGGGTGGGGACAGGGCGGCGGCCGCGCCCATGGAGTTCCAGGTGCCGATCGCTATCGGCCGCCAGGCTGACGGGAGGCTCGAGTGGATCCGGAAACACAACTCTCCCAGGTAGCCTGAAGCCATGGAGGCAGAGCAGCAGCGGGACAGGGGTCGGCGGCCAGGGGCATTCGGAGACGTCGCAGCACCGTTGACGTCGGTCATGGCGGACAGACCACTGGGTGTGCGCCCGTGCTCGATGGCCGCTGCTCTGGAGATCGTCGGTGAGCGGTGGTCGCTCCTCGTGCTACGGGAGCTGGCCTACGGTGTACACCGCTTCGGGAAGATCGTCGGCTACACGGGCGCGCCGCGCGACATCCTCACCGACCGGCTGCGCAAGCTGGAGGCAGCAGGTGTGATCGAACGGCGGCAGTACTGCGAGCATCCGCCGCGCTACGAGTACCACCTCACTCAGGCGGGCCATGAGCTCTTCCCCGCGATGATGAGTCTCTTGCTGTGGGGTGACAAGTGGGCCCTGGATTCACCAGCCGTGGCCTTCGAGCACGAGTGCGGGAAGCCGCTGAGCGCGGATGTCGCATGCCGATACTGCGCCGGGCAGATCACCCCCCACTCCTTGCGGCTGGAACCGCGCGACGCGCGGCAGGAGGGCTGAGTCCGAGGTTCCCGCGCCTCGGTGGTCGTGCAGGCATCCATCATGAGGACGTCTCGGTCAGGGGCACTCGTGACGGGCGCCTCATCGCGACGCCGACCTGGATCCGCGCCTGCTTCAGCCCCTTCCCGACGCCCGCCGAGTGCCGGGGCGTCATCACGTTCCCTCAGCAACTCGTCACTCCGGAAGCCCGTGCCCCTCGCCGCCCCCTCGCACTCCTCGGCCTCGCTTGATCACAAACCGGACGCCGGGCGATGGCGCGGTTGAGCCAGGTTTCCATGGCGCGGGGTGAGTTGCCGGTTCGCCGCTGACGGGCGTCCTCGGCGAAGGTCGTGTCCCGGACGTGGCACAGGGTCTCGGCCTGACAGTGGTCCTCGATCAGCTTCGCGAGTTGCGCAAAGCCGGCCTCTCAGAGGTCAGGCTGGTGGCCGCGCAAACGGTCTTGATGGTGGTCTTGCCGACTCCCTTGATCCGGCCGTGGAGCGCGATGCCCTTCCAGGGAAGGGACTTCAGTCGACTGTGGAGCTTCTTCTGGTTCCCTCTGCCGTCACGACGTCGTGCGCCTCGCGATCCAGGAGGTACTAGGCGCGCTCGCGCTGGGTGGGCAGCGCATCGGCGGTAACCACCAGCCCGGCATGGTCCGCGACCGCGTCCAGGAACGGCGGGAAACGCGTGACCTCATTCGTCTTCTCGCCTACGTCCAGTTGGGCCAGGACGGCGCCGGTGGTGTGCTCCAGCGCGACGCAACAGGTGGATCTTTAGGCCCCTTGGCCTTGGCGGCGCCGCGCAGGCTCCTACCATCCACGGCCAGAGCACGAAGCCCGTGTGCCCACGGGTGGCGGTCGGTCAGCCCGTGGCCCACAGCTCTGTTCCAGCGCGTCGCCGTCGATACGGGTCAGCAGCCGGCGGACCCGCGGCCTCCGAGGGCAGTGCCCATCGTGGCTGGGGCAGATCGGGGCAGATGCCGGGTCGGTCGAGGACGCGCGCGGGGACCTCGGTTATCCACTCACTGACCGCCAGCAGCGAGGTCGCTCCGGCCGGCACCGCACACGCGGTCAAGGGCACGCGGATCAGGGATGATGCGTCGGCAGGCGCGGTCTTCCACCCGATCACGAGGCGTAGAGAACTTCCCACGATCTTGGAAGCCGCGCCTGCCACGCTCCCTCAGCCGACGACAAGCCGGCAGATCGCCACGCACCAGACGCCGAGCGACAACGCAGAAGCCTTGCCCGGCAGCACCGGCACGACGCGCTCGATGCTTCCTGGATTCCACCTACCGCGCGGCAACAGTCACGAAGACACCCGGACTGCCTGAACTCCGCCGAGGCAGGCGACACTGCGCGCTTGGAAGCGAATTCCCACGGCCCCACGGTCATCGCGACGGTTGGCAGTCACCATGACACGCTCCATGGTCGGCGCGTAATTCCTCGCGACGCTAAGGAGCCGAGCTCAGATACGCTCCAGTACCGTCGCGTTGGCCAGCCCGCCCGCCTCGCACATCGTTTGCAGGGCGTAGCGAGCGCCCCGCTCCCGCATGGCGTGAACGAGCGTCGTCATCAGGCGAGCTCCGCTCGCGCCGAGCGGGTGGCCGAGGGCGATCGCGCCACCGTGGACGTTGACGCGGGCCGGGTCCACGCCCGTTTCGGCGAGCCAGGCGAGCGGGACGCTGGCAAATGCCTCGTTGACCTCGAAGAGGTCGATGTCGTCCAGGCCGAGCCCCGCCCGCCGCAGCACCTTCTCCGTGGCCGGGATGACGCCCGTTAGCATCAGGAGCGGGTCGGAGCCGGTGACGGCGAAGCTGTGCAGTCGGGCGAGGGGCCGCAGGCCGAGCCGCGCGGCGGTCTCGCTGCTGGTGATCAGCACAGCCGCCGCGCCGTCGTTGGTCGGGCTGCTGTTGCCGGCCGTGACCGACCAGTCGATCTGCGGGAAGCGGCGGGCGAACCCCTCGTCCTCGAACGCGGGCCGCAGGCCGGCCAGGATCTCCGGCGTGGTGGTCGGGCGCACGCTTTCGTCCCTGGTGACGAGCCGTCCCTCAGGCGTGGTCAGCGGCGCTGTCTCGGCGTCGAAGAGGCCGGCCTCCCAGGCCCGAGCGGCCTTGGCGTGCGAGTCGGCGGAGAAGGCGTCCATCGTCTCGCGGTCCAGCTTCCAGCGCGCGGCGATCAGTTCGGCGCTGACGCCCTGCGGCGGGAGCCCCTCCGGGTAGCGGGCGGCAATGCCCGGGCCGAACGGATCGGCACCCGGCGGCACGTTCGACCACATCGGGACCCGGCTCATCGACTCGACGCCGCAGGCGATGACGAGGTCGTAGGCGCCTGCGATGACGCCCTGCGCGGCGAAGTGCACGGCCTGCTGGGAGGAGCCGCACTGGCGGTCCACGGTGGTCGCCGGGACCGTCTCCGGGAAGCCCGCCGACAGCACGGCGTAGCGGGTGGTGTTCATCGCCTGCTCGCCGACCTGGTCAACGGTGCCGCCGACCACGTCGTCCACCAGTGCTGGGTCGATCCCGCTGCGTTCGACCAGCGTGCGCAAGGTGTGTGCGAGCAGTTCGACGGGGTGCACGGACGACAGCGCACCGCCCGGCTTACCCCTGCCGATTGGGGTACGCACGGCCTCAACGATCACTGCATCCCTCATGGCGGCCTCCCTGGCCTCACCAGTCCTACCGGTCGGTATGGAATCTGGACTCACACTATAGGTCTGTGAGTAGGAAAATCAAACCCACTTCCACGCCGTGCGAGGTCGACAGCGGCCCGCATCCCCACCACCTGGAGCGACCACGCCATCGACCCGACCTGGATGGCCGGTCAAGCGGGTCGCCGACTGGGCGCTGTCCGACGGCCTCCACGCCGAGATCGGCAGCCCAGGTGGACCCGGCGCCGCATCTGCTGCAACTGGGACCGGAGTCGGTCGTGGTGGTGCGCAGTGCGCGGCAGACCGGCGGAGCGTGGTCGGTGACGCCGGCTGCGTAGTGCGCCGATGGCTCGGTGCGCCACTTCGCGGTGCCGGTCATGGCCGACTCCGGCGGCGCCTCGTTCACGGTGTTCGGTGTCCCCGGAGTGGTGGCCGGCCCTGCGCGAGCCGAACAGGTGCAGTCGCCGTACACGGTGGCCATCCCGACCGACGGCGATCTGTCATCCGCTGTTGGGGAGTTCCTCGCCGGATATCTGGCGGGGGCCGGTGAAATCGCCCGCCACCTCGCTCCCGGGACGGAGTTGTCGCCCGTCTCTCCGCCCCGTACGTGACAGCCATGGTCCAGCAGGTGCTTGCCGCCGATCAGGAGGCAGCCGCCGAGTCTGTCCCGGGGGACGGGACCCGGGTACGGGTGATGGCCCAGGCAGAGGCCCGCGACAGTGACGGGCGGTGGCCGCTGGCGTACGAGCTGATGCTCAAGGCCCGCTCGGGCCGCTGGGAAGTCACTGGGCCTGACGTATCCCGGGCACGACGTTCGGCCTTGCCAGGTCGACCTGTTGTCGAATGGCCCGCCTCAACGGTCCGCGCTCGTACCGACCCGGCTGCTTTCCGTCCGACGGACCGAGGAGAGTCAGGACATTCGTCGCTGTGCACAATTACTTGAACTCTCAAGAATTAATCCAGGAGCCCAGCCGGACCGGCACGGCCCGTCTTGTTTTCCGTGGAAGGACGATCGATGACAAGTTCTCTCGCACGCAGGCAGCTTCTCGGCGCGGGCATCGCCCTGGGAGCGACGGCCCTGATCGGTGGTACGGCACAGGCCGCCCCGGGCACCGCCGGATCCTGGCCCGGGGAGTTCCCGCTGCCCAACGGCTGGGGGCCGGAGGGAGTCGCGATCGGCTCCGCGCCGTACGCCTACTTCGGGTCGATCGCCACCGGCGGCGTGTACCGGGTGAACCTCGCGAGCGGCAAGGGCAAGGTCGTCCACCGCGGCCTGGGGCGCATGACGGTCGGCCTGAAGGCCGACTCCTGGGGCCGGCTGTTCCTGGCAGGCGGCAGCAGCGGCGAACTGCGGGTCGTCGACGCCCACAGTGGCGCGCTGCTCGCCAACCACGTCGTCGCCGGAGAGAACAGTTTCGTCAACGA
>NZ_JBEOYO010000094.1:0-19747 GCF_040297125.1 Streptomyces sp. NPDC001868
CGCGGCCAACTCCCCACCCAGCACACCCGGTCAACGACACACCCGACCAAACAGACACGCCACCGACGAACGAACCTGACCAAGCACTACTAGGGGATTGAGGGCGAGGGCCCGGGGGCGCGGTCCCGGCGCGGGCGCGCATACGCTCAGTCCCATGGCAAGACCAGTCGGCACCGTGACGCGCGGCACCACCAACCCCAACCGTCTGCGCCGCATGGACCGCTGGATCGCGGCAACGCACGGCGCCGAACTCCGCCGCGCCCCCACCCCCCTCGCCGTCGACCTCGGCTACGGCGCCGCCCCCTGGACGGCGGTCGAACTCCTCCGGCGACTGCGCGCGGCAGCGCCCCGCACACAGGTGGTCGGCATCGAGATCGACCCGGCGCGGGTCGAGGCGGCGAAACCGTACGCGTGCGAGGGCCTGACCTTCCGGCACGGCGGCTTCGAGGTGCCGGTACCGGGCCGCCCGACCCTCATCCGGGCCGCGAACGTCCTGCGCCAGTACGACGAGGACGAGGTCGCCGCCGTCTGGGAGCGCCTGTGCGCCCGCCTCGAACCGGCCTCGCCCCCTTCCTCGGGAGGCCTGCCCGGCTCCTCAAGCGGTCCGCCCGATTCCGTCGGGTCCTCGGGAGGCCTGGCGGGTTCCTCCGGGGGCCTGCCGGGCTCCTCCGGGGGCCTGCCGGGCTCCTCCGGGGGCCTGCCGGGTTCTTCCGGAGGCCTGCTCGTCGAGGGCACGTGCGACGAGGTCGGGCGCCGGCACGTCTGGGTCGCGCTCGGCCCGGAGGGGCCCCGCACACTCACCTTCGCCACCCGGCTCGGCTCCCTGGACCGTCCCTCCGACCTGGCCGAACGCCTCCCCAAGGCGCTCATCCACCGCAACGTCCCCGGCGAACCGGTGCACGCCTTCCTCCGCGACTTCGACCGCGCCTGGGCCGCCGCGGCGCCGTACGCCTCGTACGGTGCCCGGCAGCGTTGGATCCGCACGGTCCGCGCCCTGAGCGCGGACTGGCCGGTGCGGGACGGGGTGACGCGCTGGCGGCAGGGCGAAGTCACGGTGGCGTGGGAGGCGTTGGCCCCAAGAGGGTGAGCCGCCAGGCCCCAACCCGCGCGACCCCAACCCCTGCCCCGGCCCAACCCGACTCGACCCGACTCAACCAACTCCGACTACACAGAGCGACATTTCCGTGACGCACGGGAACGATCGCCTCGGGCCGTTCGTCACACAGACGGGGACGATGCCACGCGAGTGAGAGCAAGGGGGAAGCAAGGAGGGGGGAACGCGAGGGAGCGGGGAGACGTGAGTCCTTGCCCACCTCTGTCGTATTCCGCGACGCCGTGACACGATCACCCGGGCACCGACAAGTTACTGACGGTTAACCAGTGCTGTTTCTATTGGGGTTGGGGGCAAGGGGCATGGGAGTCGGCAAGCGGAACCTGACCATGGTGGCCGTGGCCGTGGTCTGCGCGGTGACCGTGCTGGGCGCACCGGTCACCGCGTACGCGAGCCAGACGAAACCGAACGAACCGACTCCGACCCCGAGTCCGACGCCCTCGTCCTCGTCGTCGCCCGCCCCGGTCTCGACCCCCGTGACGAACGAGGAGTTGGAGGCCGTACGCACCAAGCTGGAAGGCCTCTACCACGACGCGGCGGTCGCCACGGACGCGTACAACGCGGCCCAGGAGAAGGCCGACAAGCAGTCCGAGGAGATCGTCGATCTGGCTCACGAGGTGGTCGAGGGTCACGCGAAGCTGGACAAGTTGCAGGACCTCATCGGCGCCGCGGCCCGCGCCCAGTACCGCGGCGGCGGCCTCCCGCCCGAGGTGCAGCTGTGGCTGAGCGAGAACCCCCAGGACTTCCTTGAGGGCGCGGACCGTCTGCGGCAGGGCCAGCTCGCGACCAAGGGCCTGCTCGCCGAGATGAACAAGACCCAGCAGGACTTGGAGCAGTACTCGAAGGACGCCTCCGCGCGCTGGGAAAAGCTGGAGGCCAACCGCAAGGCCAAGGAAAAGGCCAAGAAGAAGATCAAGAGGCAGATCGCCGCCGCCCAGGAGCTGGAAGCGCAGCTGGAGGACGACGAGCGGGAGCGGCTGGCCCAGCTGGAGGAGGATGCCGCGCAGCAGTCACAGGCCGCGTGGCTGGACTCCGGCATCCTCGCCGAGATCAACGGCAAGGCGTCCCCGCAGGGCAAGAAGGCCGTGAAGTTCGCGACGGACCAGGTAGGCAAGTGGTACGAGTGGGGCGCCGAGGGCCCCGACACCTACGACTGCTCCGGCCTCACCAGCCAGGCCTGGGCCGCCGCCGGCCTGACCATCCCCCGCACCTCCCAGGAACAGTGGCGCCAGCTCAAGCACATCGACATCCAGGACATGCGCCCCGGCGACCTCATCATCTACAACGCCGACGCCAGCCACGTGGCCATGTACCTGGGCAACGGCTCCGTAGTCCACGCCCCTCGACCCAACCGAAAGGTGACGGTGGCGGGGGCGGGGACGATGCAGATCCTGGGGGTTGTACGGCCGGACGTGTGAGGCGGGGTGCGGGCGGGCCGGGGCGGCACGAGCTGGGTGCTGGGACGGGGCGCGGTCGGGCGGGTGGCCTGGGGGCGCGGGCTTGGACGCGGACCGGGCAGGCGGGGGCAGGCCCGGTGCGTGAGCCGAGGGCTCGGGCCTGAACGCGGACCAGGCAGGCGCGGCCAAGCCGGGCGCGCGAGCCGAGAGCGCGGAACTGGACGCGGAACAGGCAGGCGCGGCCAAACCGGACGCGCGAGCCGAGAGCTCGGAACTGGCAGGCGGGTGCGTGGCCGAGGGCGCGCCCGGCGCGGTCGCACGCGGGCGGGGTCGAAGGGGCGCAGCCCCTGGGGATGGGAAGGGTAAGGGCGGCGGGGGCGAAATCCCCCTGGGCCACCCGGCACAAGCCCCGCAGCCACCCCCGGCCTCCCCTCAGTCCCACCCTGCCCCAGCCCACCCCCGACCTTCCCGGTCCCACCCGGCTCCCAGCCCTCCCCCGGCCTCCTCCCGGTCCTACCCAGCCCCCAACCCTCCCCCGAACTCACCCCACCCCGCCCCATCTCACCCCCAACCCACCCCAAAGACCCCCCACGTGACCCACCCCACGTGACTCTCGCCACCTTCCCCGCCCGGCTCAACCCTCGCCGCGTGACATTCGTCATCCCAGGAGAAAGCCCTGCCATGTCCAAGTGCGGTACAGGATGCGGCATATGACGCAGGCCGATTGCCGCCCGGCGCCCCGTCGACCATTCCGTTGCGGCGGCGCCTGGCGCTAAGGTCCCCGTCGGTGGGTCGGAGTCCCTCGCCCCACCATGCCCTCGGGGGGAGGGAAGGAACCCAAGACGATGCCCGTACCCGTACCGCGGCAGAGAGCGATCCCGGCCGTGGAGAGTGGTCAGGCGCACACCGTGTCCGCACCCAGCGGACCGTCCGGAGAGGGGGCTGCCATGAACGCCCCGGCCCTGGCCCCCACACACAACTCCACAGACCCGCCCGGCTCCCCGGGCCCCACCGGCGCCCACACCACGGCCCCGGCGGGCCCGACCGCGCAGCCCACCGGCCCCACCAACCTCACGGTCCTCCTCATCGAGGACGACCCGGCGGGTTCCCTCAACGTGCCCGAGCTGCTCGACTCCACGGGCAAGCCGATCCGCGTCCGCACCGCCCGCAACCTCACCGAGGCCCAGCGGCTGCTGACCGACGACGTCAACTGCATCCTCCTGGACCTGGCCCTCACACCCCCGGCCCGCCCCACCGACACGGACACCGAAGCGGCAGACCGCCCGGCGGACGAACTCTCCGTCCTCAAGCACGTCCTGGAGCTGGCCCCTCGCCACGCCGTACTGGCCCTCACCGACACCGGCGACACCGAACGCGGCACGGAGGCGGTACGGGTCGGCGCCCAGGACTACCTCTTCCGGGACGAACTGGACGGCCGCCTCCTGAGTCGCGCGATCCGCTACGCGGTGGAGCGAAAGCGGTCGGACACGGCCGAGCGCCGGCTCACCGAGTCCAAGCTGCGGGCCCAGGAGAACGCCCGCCTGGAGCGCGGCCTGCTGCCGACGCCCCTCCTGGAGGGCTCGTCCCTGCGGTTCGCCGCGCGCTACCGGCCGGGCCGTTCCCGCGCCCTGCTGGGCGGAGACTTCTACGACACCGTCCGCACCCCCGACGGCACCGTGCACGTCATGATCGGCGACGTCTGCGGGCACGGCCCGGACGAGGCGGCGCTCGGTGTGGAGCTGCGGATCGCCTGGCGGGCGCTGACGTTCGCGGGGCTGTGCGGCGACGAACTGCTGTCCACGCTCCAGCGCGTCCTGGAGCACGAGCGCGAGAGCGACGAGATCTTCGCGACGCTCTGCACGGTCGACATCGCCCCCGACGGCCGCCGCGCGGGCCTCTGTCTCGCCGGCCACCCGTCCCCGCTGATCGTCCGCCATGGGCGCCGCGGCCGGACCACCCCGCCGGCCCCGGCCGAGCTGCTGCCGTACGACAACGGCGGCCCCGCCCTCGGCCTGATCCCGAACGCCCGCTGGCCGCGCACCCAGATCGAACTGGGCGCCGCCTGGAGTCTGATGCTCTACACCGACGGCCTGATAGAGGGCCGGATCGGCGAGGGCAAGGAGCGGCTGGGCCAGGACGGCATGGTGGAGATGGTCCGCCGCCAGCTCTCCGAGGGCCTGCGCGGCGAGGACCTGCTGCGCGCCGCGGTGAACGAGGTCCGCGACCTCAACGGCGGCGAACTGACCGACGACGTGGCGGTCCTCCTGCTGGACAGAGAGGGCTGACCGAGGCCGGCCAGGTCACCGACCGCCGTTGTACGGCCCGTACGGACCGTCGCTGCTGGAGCCGCCGCGGCGTCCGCCGCCCCCGCCACCACCCGACACCTGCTTGACCGCGGGCCGCACATCCACGATGTACACGATGCTGGCGATGGCGCCGATGATCGGCAAGAACGACAGGAAGTGGAACAGATAGCTCACGATGAGGGCGATCGCGAGGATGACCAGCCAGAACACCTTGGTCTGCTTGTCCGCCGCACGGAACGCGTCCTCACGCCGGAACGCCGCGTCGAACAGCCCGAACGCGGCGAGGGCCATCAGGACGATCTTCAGAAGTCCCAGGAACCCCGCGAAGCCCGTCATCAGCATGCCGCCCACACCACCCGTTCCGTTCGCTCTTCCGACTGCCGGCCGGCTGTCCCGCACCCGTGCCGATACCGGCTCCTACGCGGCCACCGTACCCGTAGAACGGGCCGGCCACCCCAAAGGTGCCCGGCCCGTCTCCGTACCGCGAGGCACCACGCGGCGACCCCGCCGGTACCTCCGAGGCACCGCTCGGGCACCTCTCACTCTGTCGCCGGGTCTTCCGCCGGCTATGTCGCCCACTGTGAAGCGCGCCCTGCCGCTTACTTGGCGGGCGGGGTGGTCTTCTTCGCGGCCGTCGTCTTGCGGGCCGGGGCCTTCTTCGGCGCCGGCTTCTTGGCGGCGGGGGCGGGCGCGGCCTGGGCCTGGGCCGGGACCGGCTTCACGGTGGCCGGCTCGTCCTTGACCTCGACCGGCTGGGACTTCGGCTCGACGGCGATCGCGAGCTCCTCGATCTCCTCCGCGGCCTCGCCACGCCAGGTCTTCACGGCCTGCTCACCGTGCTCGGCGACCTTCTCGTACGTCTCCCGGGCCTTCACCGCGTACTCGGCGGCGACGCCGACACTGCGCAGCGCCAGGTCCTGAGCGGTCTCGCCCAGCTTCTTCAGGTCGGTGTCGAGGGTGCCGATCAGCTCGGTGACCTTGGTCTGAAGGTTCTCCTGGGTCTCCTTGACCCGGGCGGTCGCCTTCTCCTGGACGGCCTTCGGGTCGGTCTGGCGCACGGCGTCGATCCGGGCCGGCGCCTCGGCGCGCAGCTGCTCGACGATGCCGGGGACCTTCTTCGCCTGCTGGAGGGCGAGGTCGGCGGTGCCGGCGGCGAAGTAGAACGGCGTCGGGTCGGTGACGGCCTTGCGGATGTCGTCGGTGATGGCCATGGTGATGGTCCTCCGGTTGCTTTCAGCTGAGGGTTTGTGTCGTTTCGTTTCGTTCCGGTCCGTGCTCGACGGTTCCGTCATCAACTCGCCGTCGGCCGCGGACCGGCATCGTCGCCGTCGGCCGTACGAGAGCCAGGGGCCGGAGCTTCTCCCGAGTCCGCCGCCAGGCCGGCACCGGTGCCGAGGTCAACGTCGACGTCGACGTCACTCTCGATCTCGATCTCGATCTCGAACCCGTTCTCCTTGCGGAAGGACTCGTAGATCTGGAGCAGCACCTGCTTCTGCCGCTCGTTCAGCGTGGGATCGGCGAGGATGACCGCACGTGTCTCCACCTCGTCGCGATCCCGCTCGGCGTCGAGGATGCCGGCCCGCACGTACAGCGTCTCGGCGGAGATCCGCAGCGCCTTGGCGACCTGCTGCAACACCTCCGCGCTCGGCTTGCGCAGCCCGCGCTCGATCTGGCTCAGATACGGATTGGACACCCCGGCGGCATCGGCGAGCTGCCTGAGCGACAGCTGCGCGTTCCGCCGCTGTTCACGCAGGTACTCACCGAGATTGCCGACGTTGAGCGATGCCATGCCTCCACCATGCCCCACCCCCGCTAACTTTTGCAAGCACCTGCTTGCAAAAGTGCGCTAGACCACTGAGACGCGGTCCACGTACCTGGCTGAGGGCGTGGGACGTGTTCTTCTTCCTACGGCCGGGGGTGGCGCTGTCGGCCGTGGCCGTCACCGTCGCCTCCGTCGGCTTCGCCGCGAGCCTGGTTCTGCAGGAACGGCTGATGGCCCTCACCCCCGACGACCTCTCGGGCCAGGCCCTCGGCCTGCACGCCACCGGTATGGGCGCCATGCAGGGTGTCGGCGCCGTCCTCGCGGGCACACTGGCCCAACTGACCTCCCCGGCCACGGCGATGACACTGATGGCGGCCGCGTCGGTGATCGTGACGCTGACTCTCGCGGCGCTGGGACGGTGGGGGCGGGAGGAACGACGACCGGGCGTCCTCGGGTCGGGGCCGGGCGTCGCCGGGGCAGGACCGGGCGTCGCCGGGGCAGGAGCGGGCGTCGCCGGGGCAGGAGCGGGCGTCGCCGGGGCAGGAGCGGGTGTCACCGGGGCAGGACCGGGTGTCACCGGGGCAGGACCGGGCGTCGCCGGGGCGGGACCGGGTGTCCGGTCGGAGCCGTCCCCCACGGAGTAGGGCCCCAGCCCACCTGGACTCCTCCCAGACTCCACCAGAACCCCGTCGTCCCACCCCTGGCTGAAAAGTCAGGGGCGGGTCGGCGGGATCGGGGAGCATGGGGCATGCGATCGGATGACTGGTACCTCACCGAAGACGTCCACGACTTTCACGCCCGAGCTGGGGACTTTCTGCGCTCGCGGCCCGGCCTGCACACCATGCAGCTGACAGTGATCGAGAAGTACCGGGCGAACGGGGTGCCCGCGCACGGCGCCGAAGCGCCTGTATTCGGCCGACTGGAGCGAGAGGGCGAGGTCCACGCCGGCTTCTATCAGCGCGGCCCGGCCGGTCTCCTGAGCCTCACCTCCGTCACCCGGGAGCAGGCCGACGCACTCGCCGACCACCTGGCCGGCGTCGGTCACCCCGTCCCCGGAGTCAGCGGGGACCACGACGCGTCCACCGCTTTCGCCGAGGCCTGGCAGAAGCGCACCGGCGCGGAGCCGATGGTCACCACGCGGCTCCATCTCTACCGCCTCGGCACGCTCACCCCGCCCGAGCCGTTCCCGGAGGGCCGGGGCCGTCTCGTGGGCGAGCGGGACCGGGAGCAACTCATCCGCTTCTGCCGTGAGTTCTGCGTAGACGTCGGTGAACAGGCCTCCATCGACCTGATCGACGCCGGTTCCTGGGACGACTCGCGCTTCGGCGACCGGCACTTCACGTTCTGGGAGACCCTCGACGGCACGCCCGTCTCCATGGCGGCCTCGACCTCGATCGTCGGCGGCATGGTCCGCGTGGACCCCGTCTACACCCCGGCCCATCTCCGGGGCCGTGGCTACGCGGCGGCCGTGACGGTCGAGGCGAGCCGCGCCGCGCTGACCGCGGGCGCGACGGACGTCGTGCTGTTCACCGACCCCGGCAACCCCACCAGCAACGCCCTCTACCAGCGCCTCGGATACGTCCTGCTGACCAACTTCACGGTCTACGCGTTCAAGTCCACGTCGCCCGAAGCCGAGGCCGACTGAGAAGCGGCCCCGCAGCGGAAAGACGGTGGAAAACGATCGTGGGAGCGGCAGACTTGCCCCATGACCTCCGCCGCTTCGGATGCCAAGGCCGACCTCCTCTTCTATCTGCGGTCCGCCCGCGATGCCCTGCTGTGGAAGCTCGATGGGCTGTCGGAGTACGACGCCCGCCGCCCGCTGACGCCGACCGGCACCAACATCCTGGGACTGATGAAGCACGCGGCCGGTGTCGAACTGGGCTATCTCGGCGACACCTTCGGCCGGCCGCACGGCGAGCCGCTGCCCTGGCTCGCCGATGACGCCGAGCCCAACGCCGACATGTGGGCCACCTCCGACGAGTCCCGCGAGTTCATCGTGGGGCTCTACCGCCGGGCCTGGGCGCACGCGGACGCGACCATCGGCGCGCTGGCGCTGGACACCGTCGGCCGGGTGCCGTGGTGGCCCGACGGCAAGGACGAGGTGACGTTGCACCACGCCGTGGTCCGCGTGATCGCCGACACCCACCGGCACGCCGGGCACGCCGACATCCTCCGCGAACTCATCGACGGCACGGTCGGCATGAACGAGGGCAACACGAGCATTCCGTCGAGCGACCCGGCGTGGTGGGAGAACTATCGCGGCCGACTGGAACACGCGGCCAAGGAGGCCGACCGAAAGGCGTGAATCCGGCCGACCGATCGAGAGGTCGTTCCTTTTCCGGCCGAATACGCATTGCCCGACGCCGCTCCCTCCCTATAACGTTGACCGTATGACTGCCGGGTCGGCCTTGAGCCGTGAGCGGATTGGTTGCCCGGCCTCCGAGTGAGGCCGGGGCGGGCCAGGAGCCCGCCTGCTGAAGTTCCGCGCGCCGAACACCGCTCTCTTTCTTTCCTGCCGCGTTGTACCCTCTTCGGTGCACGGCCGGTGTTCCGCCGTGTTCCGCCGGTGTTCCGCCGTGTTCCGCCGGTGTTCCTTTCGCGCGCGTCGAGCCCTCCCACCGCAACGCAACCGACCGCACCGCAACCCACCGCAACGCGCCGCAACGCGCCCACTGCGCTCCACCGCGCATTCCGTCGACGCACATTCCGACGGCCGCCCGCTGTCGCGCGCTGCGGCAATCACCCCTGCCCGAATTCCGCGACCATTCATGTCGCGCGCCACGGAAAGCAGAGAATGCCCAACCCCTTCAATCAGCAAGTCATCGACGAATTCCGCGCCAGTCACGGCGAGGTCGGCGGTTATTTCGAGGGCGCCCGTCTGATCCTCCTGACCACCACCGGCGCCCGTACCGGCACCCGGCACACCACCCCCCTCGGCTACCTCCCCGACGTCGACGGCACGATCCTGGTCATCGCGTCGGCCGGCGGCTCGCCCAAACACCCCGACTGGTACCGGAACATCACGGCCGACCCCCGAGTCACCGTGGAGAGCGGGGCGTTCACCTACGAGGCCGAGGCCGTCGTCCTGGACGGCGAGGAGCGGGAACGGGCGTTCGCGCGGGCGGTCGAGTCCGACCCGGGATGGGCCGAGTACCAGGCGAAGACGGACCGTACGATCCCGGTCGTCGCCCTGCGCGAGCTCCCCGTCGCCGGCCCGCCGAACATCAACGCCGGATCCATGGGCGAGGCCCTCAAGGTCGTCCATGACGCCTTCCGCCGCGAACTCTCCCTGATCAAGAAGGAGTTGACAGCGAGCGGCGGCCGGGCCGGCCTCGGTGCCCAGCTCCGCGTCAACTGCCTCGCCTTCTGCCAGGGCCTCCACAACCACCACACCGGCGAGGACATGGGCCTGTTCCCCTTCCTCGGCGAACAGCACCCCGAGCTGGCCCCGGCCCTCGCCCGCCTCCACGAGGAGCACGAGCGCATCGCCGCCCTCGTCGAGGACCTGCGCCGGGTGGTGACGGACGAGCACGCCGACCCCGTCGCCGTACTCCCCGAGGTGGAGCGCCTCATCGCCGCGCTCGAAGCCCATCTGACGTACGAGGAGGAGCAGTTGATCCCGCTGCTGGACGGCGCGGCGAAGCCCCGGGAGTGGGAGGCGGAACGCGGGAGCGAGCCCGCGGCCTCGTAGGAGAGGCGCGGAACCCCGCGTGATCAACCGGTGAGCGGCGCGCACGAGCCCCCTGGGGGGAGGGAGATCGGGCTCGTGTTCGGCCGCTCACCGGCGCCCGCTCACCGTAGCCACGGGCCCGATCACCGAGGTGGCGGTACGGTCATGACTCCGTCGCCTTCCGGCAACACCTCACCACGCCTCACCTCACCGCACCGCGTCTCACCTCACCGCGCCTGCCCCGTCCCACCCCTCACCACGGCAGCGCCCGCGCATGCACCACGTCCAGCCGTGACACCGCGCGCGTGAGCACGACATATAGCCGGTGCAGCCCCCGCCCCTCCGCCGCCACGATCGCGGCCGGCTCGACGACCACGACATGGTCGTACTCCAGCCCCTTCGCCACCCCGGCCCCCAACACCGCGACCCGCGCGCCGAGTTCGCCCGGACCTCCCGTGGCGACCCCGGCCTCGTCGAGGGCCTTCCGCAGCCGTACGACATCCGGTCCATCGGCTGTGATGACCCCGATCGACCCCTCATGGGCGAGCGCGTCCCGTACGGCGGCCACGGTCTCGGCGACGACACCCTCACCGCCCGCACCACCTGCCCCCTCCGCCTCCCCTTCCTCCTCCCACGCCCTCTCCCCCTCCACCCTCCTGACCCTCAACTCCCCGTCCCGCCGCAGGGACCGGGCGGCGGGCACGTCCACCCCCAGGCGCCCCAGCAACCCGTTCGCCAGCCCGACGACGGCCTGCGGCACCCGGAAGCCGGTGGTGAGGGGGACGACGTGGGCGTCCGGTTTGCCCAGGTGGGCGAGGAGTGCGGGCCAGTCGCGGGCGGCCCATGGGGTCGTGCCCTGGGCCAGGTCGCCCAGGACGGTCACCGAGCCGTAGGCCGCGCGGCGGGCGATCGCGCGGCACTCCATCGGGGAGAGGTCCTGGGCCTCGTCGACGACGACATGGCCGTAGCCGTCGGGGTGGGCGAGGAGCCCGGCGACCTCGTCGAGGAGGACGAGATCGGCGGCCGACCAGCGGGCCGACCGCCAGGTGCGCGGCGGCCTCGCCCAGCCGACGGCCTTCCGCTCGTCCGCGTCGAGCAGCCCCTCCGCCGCGACGGCCAGCGCGTCCGGGTCCCCGAGCAGCCGCGCGACCACCTCCTCCGGCCGGACCTTCGGCCATACGGCGTCGACGTACGCGCCGACCGGCCGCGACCGCGAGATCCGGTACAGCCACGCGTTCGGGCGGGGCCCGGCCCGCCGCTCCGCCTGCTCCTGGAGCAGCCGCACGACCCGCGCCCGGACGCGCTCCCGCCCGATGCCGTAGGGCAGTTCCTCCGCCCGTACGTCCGCCACGATCCGCCGCAGCTCGCCCCCGGACACCCGCCAGCGGTACGAACCCTCCGTCAGGACGAGGGAGTCGAACCGCTCCCCCGGTCTGCCGCCGCCCGCGACCCTGGCGTACAGCGCCCGGCGGAGCACCTCCGCCATCCGGGCGTCGTGCTTCACGGCCGCCGCCCGTTCGTCGTCCTCCGCCGTGACCGGGTGCCGGGCGATCTCGTCCATGACCGTCGACTGGCGTACCCCCGTCTCGCCCAGCGCCGGCAGGACCTCCGCGATGTACGAGAGGAAGGTGCGGTTCGGGCCCAGGATCAGCAGTCCGCCGCGGCGGATGCGCTGGGGGTAGGTGTAGAGGAGGTACGCGGCGCGGTGCAGGCCGACGGCCGTCTTGCCGGTGCCCGGGGCGCCCTGGACACAGACGGAGGTGGTGAGATCGGCCCGTACCAGGTCGTCCTGCTCCGGCTGGATGGTGGCGGCGATGTCCCGCATGGGGCCGAGCCGGGGGCGCTCGATCTCGGCGGCGAGGAGGGTGCCCGGCGCGGCCGCGTCCTGGTCGTCCGGGGCGCCGCCACGGTCCAGATGCTCGTCCTCCATGCCCGTGAGGTCGGCCGAGTCGCCCCGGCTGCCCGGCGCCCACCCGAAGCGGCGCCGGACGGCGACACCCCGGGGATCACGGGAACTCGCCTGGTAGAAGGCGCGCGACACCGGCGCCCGCCAGTCCACGACGAGGGGCGGCACGGCCGGATCCTCACTGACCCGCAACCGCCCGACGTGATAGCTCTGCCCGGCGTGGTCGCTCAGTTCCGTGCGGTCGCTGCCGGCGTGGTCGCTCAGCCCCGTGCGGTCGCTTCCGGCGCGGTCGCTTCCGGCGCGGTCACCTCCCGCATGGCCGCTTCCTGCGTACTCGGCGAAGTCGAGCCGCCCGAAGAACAACGGCCCCTCCGGCAGCTCACGCATCTCCTTGGCGTGGCTGCGCAGCCGGTATCCGAGCACCTCCGCGTCGGCCCCCGAGGCGGAGACGTCCTCACCGACCACGACCTGCTCCCCCGCCCCCTCGACCATGGCGGCGAGGGCGGCGCGGCAGGTGTCGTGGTAGGCGCGCTCATGGGCGAGGGCGTGCCGGAGGGCGGGGTCGGCGACAGGATCGGTGGCAGGTTCGGCGGCAGGTTCGAGAGACGTCATTCCCCCGAGCGTACCGAAATAACGTGACCGAGTTAAATTCTTTACCGTGAATCACGGGTCGGGGAGGCGGTGCCCGCCTCAGGCAACCCCCAGCGGAAGCGCCCCCTCCAGCCGCCCGAACATCCGCTCGGCGGCGACGACGGCGTCCCGCCCGACCTCCTCCACCGGCTCCCCGCGCTCGATCCGCCGCCAGTTCTCCTCCGCGAGCACCCGCCGTACGGCGACGATCTGGCCGGCGGCGACCCGTGCGTCGAGCCCGCCGCCGAGCACCTCGGCGAGCGCGGCCTCGGCCCGCTCCAGATGGCCGTGGGCCCGCGCGACCAGCGACGGAGTCCCGTAGAGCAGTCGGTGGAACGCGAGGACCTGCGGATGGTCGTTCAGCCCGGTCACCGGGTCCCGCCGGGCCAGTCCCGCGAGGAAGTGCGCCCGCACCGCCCCCACCACCGACTCCCCCTCGGCCCGCCCCGCGACCACCCGCGCCGTCTCGTCCTCGTGATCGGCGATCCGGTGCAGGACGAGGTCCTCCTTCGCCGGGAAGTACCGGAAGAGCGTCGGCTTCGAGATCTCCGCCGCCGCGGCGACCTCGGCCACGGACACCGCGTCGAACCCCTTTTCGAGGAACAGCCGGATCGCGATCTCCGAGACGTTCTCGTACATCCGCCGCTTCTTCAGCTCCCGCAGGCCGGTCTCACTCATACGGTCGAGCCTAAGCGCCCTACCGTCCGACCCGGTCGCGATCCCGATCCCGGTCCCGGTCCCGGTCCCGGTCCCGGTCCCGGTCGCGGTCGCGGTCGTGGTCGTGGTCCCGATCCCGGTCACGAACCCGGCCCTGGTCGCGGTCACCGTCCCGTCGCCGCGACCGCGTACGCCCGTCCCGCGCCCGGAGCCACTCCGCGAGCGCGGCCTCGACCGCCGACACGCTGGGCACCTCCTCGACGCCCAGGGGCCGCGCGCCTCTGCTCAGCACGTCCCAGACCGTCCAGCTCGCGGCGCGCAGCGCCTTCCGGTCCACCCGGGGCTGCAGGCACAGGGACTGGGAGGTGCGGATCACGTCGGTGAACACCGACTGCGCCTTCTTGTAGTCGAGAAGCTTCGGCAGATCCTCCCGCCAGCCCCGCGAACTCCCCGGCCGGACGTCCTCGACGAGCGCGCGCCACCGCTCCGTCGCCCGTTGTTCCTGCTCCGCCGGGTAGCGCATCAGATACAGATGCGTGGCCAGGTCGTAGAGCGGATCGCCGAACATGGCGAGCTCCCAGTCGATGGCCCAGAGCCGGCGCTCGTGGTCGACGATGAGGTTCTCACGGTGGAGATCGGCGTGGAGGAGGCAGAAGGGGCGGTCCCGCAGGCCGGCGACATGCTTTCTGAGCTGCTTGAAGGAGTCGGCGTCCAGCTTCAGGGCGGCGAACAGCTTCCCGTACTCCGGGAGGTTGTCGCCGTACACCCGCTCCTCGGTGAAACAGATCAGGCGGTCGAGGAACCCGGCGCTGTCGCTCTCCGACGCGCGGTCCTGCGGCTCGCATCTCCGCTTCACCAGAAGGCTCCGGGGTCTGACGGCGACCAGTTGCCGGAACAGGGCGAGGATCTGCTCGAACTCCTTCTCCGGGACCGCCGTGTCGGACGCGTGCAGCGCCCCGAGCGTGTCTCCCTCGATGAACCGCTGGAGGACGGTGCCCTCGACCTCGATGAGATCGGGAATGTTGTCGATGTGCCCCTGGAGCTCGGTGAGCAGGCGTTCCTCCGAGACGAAGCACCGCCGGTCGAACCACAGCAGGCTCTCGCGCGGCTCACGGCACTTCCAGCGTCCGCCCTCACCGGCCCTGGCCTCGGTCGGCAGCCGAAAGACATAGGTCTCGTGGTGGTAGCCGCTGAGCGGTCCCTCCACCTCGTCCGGGACGGCGCTCATCTCACCGGCGCGGCGCCGCCCCGTGGAATCCGATTCAGCTGGCATTGCCCGTTCTCTCGCCGTGGTCGCACCAGAGGTGAAATCAAGGAAGTGGAGGCACGTTACTCCTCCGTGGGCGAGCATCGTGCCAGAAGCGATTCATTCGCTGGTGGCGGTCCACTGGTTGAACGCACAGCCCCCTCGACCCGTACATACACGCGCCGAGCGACCGTTCGAAGGTCCCCGTCGAAGGTCCCCGTCGAAGGCCCTTGTCGAAGGCCCTTGTCGATGGTTCAGGCCGGGTCCTGAAGGGGCCCGCGCAGCACGTCCAGGACGGGCTTCAGGGAGTTCACGGTGTGCGGGAGAGGGACACCCGCGTCCTGGAGGGCCCTGAGTTTGTGGTCGGTACGCGCGTAGCCCAGGAAGGGCACACCGGCTTCGCGGGCCGCCTCGAAGTCGGTGGGGGCGTCGCCGAGCATCAGGGCGCGGGCGGGATCGGCGCCCATCGCGTTGAGGGCCTGGCGCAGGATGTGGGGGTGCGGCTTCATCAGGTCGAGGTCTCGGGTGCGGCCGTATATGTAGGGGAAGCAGTCGGTGAGGCCGCGGGTCTCGATGTAACGGGCCGCCGCGAGCGCCGAGTTGTTGGTCGTGACGGCGAATCTGGCCCGCTGTGACCAGGTCCGGATGAGCGGGTCGGCCCATTCGGTGGGGTACGCCTTCGGGGCGGCGGTCAGCTCCTGCTGGGTGAGCCACTTCTCCAGGTCGATGATCAGATCGCTGCTCGGGTGACGACTGCCCAGGCCCAGCAGGACGACCTGGGGATCGGCCGTACTCCGTTCCCGCTCCGTCAGCAGACCGCCCAGCCCGCGTCGGTCGATCAACTTGACCAGGTCTCGGGCCACTTGGTGCGCGGGATGCCCGGAAAACAGTCGACAGATCGGCCCGTCCAGGTCCCACAGCACGAAGCGGACGGGCGTGATCAGCTCTCGAAGGGACTCTGTCTCTACTGTCACCGGTTCAGTCTGCGCCGTATCAGGAGTCACTAGGAGAGTGTCAGGTCCGTGGTGATGGTTTCCCAGAGGGCGTTGAACCATTGCTGGGACTGATCCACGAAGGCGGCGTCGCGAGGGCCGCTCTCCTTCTCGAAGGAGAAGAGGAGGGACTGGGTGCCGAAGGCGTCGTACATCTCCAGCGGGCCGTCCGCCATCTGCTCCTCGCGCTTCATCAGCATGTAGTAGGCGATCAGCGCCTCCTGGCCGTTGAGGAGGTACAGCTTGACCGGCGGGGTGAAGGGGAGGGCGCGGAAGGTCACCCGGACGTCGAGCTGGTGGGAGGTGCGCAGGGCCAGGAGGTTGTGGCGCAGGACGCGGATCTGGGCGTTGCGCTGGTCGAGCCAGCGCTTGTGGACCGGGTCCTCCTCGTCGTCCTCGCCGCGCCCCTCCACCGGCACCGGGAACGCCAGGTTGATCTTCCGGGAGGGGAGCAGGATGCGTACGTCGATGGACTCGGGGCGGATCGTTCCCTCATGGATACGGCGGACCGGCTCACCGAGGGCCAGCATCAGGGTCTCGGCGGTGAGGCAGGCCGCGTCGACGCGGACGTGGGGTGCGGAGAAGGCCTCGGCGAGGCGGGGGCCGAGGCCCACCATCGTCGGCTGCGGCTGTTCGTCCCGGGGGGCGTGGACGGCCTCGGCGACCCGGGGCGGGCTGCCCTTGCTCACGTTGCTCAGCAGCCCGTCGTCCTGGAGGGCGCGCAGCGCCTGACGGACCGTGCCGCGCTCCACGCCGAACTCCTCCGCCAGTTCGGCCTGGGTGGGCAGGCGCGCGCCCGGCCTGAGGTCGCCGCCGCGGATGCGGTCCCGCAGGGTGGCGGCGATCTCCTGGGCCGAGAGCTTTCTGCTGCCGTTCACTGCAACGTTCTCCTGGGTCACGACCAAACGCTACAACTCTCACCCATCTTTGGGGAGTTCACGGGAAGGTGGTTATGAACATAGACCAAGTGGGAACCATTTAAACAAAGTTGGTTGCCAACTTGCTCAAGTTGGCGAAAGTTCCACCCCGCCCCGGCCCTCCGGCCGCCCCAGCCCCTCGGAGGAGGTACCACCATGCCCGCTGCCATCGCCCTCGTCTCCGCCCTCGCCGTCGTCGTCTTCCAGAGATTCGTCGAGTGGCGCTTCGGCACCATGGGAATCGTCGGCCTGCTGTTCCTCACGATCGGCCTGAAGGCGAACAACCACACGTGCAGCTCGATCGGCGCGGTCATCCTCGCGCTGATGTTCGCCGGGCCCGCGATGTGACGACCGTCAGGACAGCCGTCAGGACAGCCGTCAGAACTGCCGCCGGAACTGCTGCCGGAACTGCTGCCGGAACGGTCGATCAGGACGGCTGTCAGCTGGTGAGCAGCAGGTCGGAGCTGATGGTCTCCCACAGCGCGTTGAACCAGAGGCCGGACTGCTCGACGAAGCTGGTGTCCCGAGGCGCGCCCACCGCGCTCCGCTCGAACGCGAACAGCGTGGACTGGGTGCCCTCGGCGTCGTACATCTCCAGCTGCTCACTGTCCACCTCGGCCTCCTTCCGCTGGACCGTGTAGTACGCGAACAGCGCCTCGCGGCCGTTGAGGAGGTACAGCTTCACGGGCGGGGTGAAGGGCAGCGCGCGGAAGGAGACATGGACGTCGATGCCGTGCGTGGACCGCAACGCCAGCAGGTTGTGCTTCAGGACCTGCCCCTGGGCGTTGCGCTGGACGAGCCAACGGCGCTGCAGCCGGCCGTCGACCGAGGCGTCGACCGGAGCCGGGAAGGCGAGCGGGATGTCACGGCTGGGCAGCATCACCCGGACGTCGACCCTGGCCGGATTTATGCGCCCCGCGTGAATCTCGCGCAACGGCTCACCCACGGCGAGCGTGAGGGACACGGACGTCAGACAGAGGGCGTCGATCTTCACATGCGGGGCCGCGAAGGCTGCGGATATGCGAGGGGCAAGCTCCACCATCGTGGGCCGTGGCGCCGCTCCCGGACCACCGGCCGCCGCCGCTCCCACGCGTGCGGCGACAGTCGCCGGACTGCCCTTGGAAACATTGGTGAGCAGGTGCTCCGACTGCAGGATGCGCAAGGCCTGCCGTACGGCCCCGCGCTCCACGCCGAACTCGTCGGCCAGCTTCGCCTGCGTGGGCATGCGCTGCCCCGGTCGCAGCTCGCCGGACCTGATCCGGCCGCGCAACACGTCGGCCACCTCGTGATGTGACCGCTGGGGCCCCTGTGACGACTTCCGCCCATCGACGGTCGTGCGTTCCCGCTCCACGCACAAACACTACAACTTCTCGCCATCTTTGGGCAGTTCGTGGGAAGGTGGTTATCGGACGACTCCAAGCGGAGATAAGTAAGGAAGAGTTGGTCACCAACTTTCGCAACATGGTCAAACTTTCAGCTGGTTGGTGACACTGGCAACTGCCGGACAACTGCCCCACAGACCGACCGTTCGACCTCCCTTCCGGAGGGGAGCCGGGAGTTCGACCGGTCCGCACAGTCACAACTGAATGGTTCAGCCACAACTGAATGCGCAGCCACAACCACAACTGAACAGCTACGGATATCCGCACCCACACCGAGAAAGGTCAGAAGACGTCCGGGCACCAAGGGCGCCTGGACGTCCGCAGCAGGGCGTCGGCCATCGAGGCGGCGCCCTTCCGCTGTTCCCGCACCCGGCCGAGCGCGGCGAGCCGTACGGCCGACTCGTCGCCCAGCCACAGCGCCGCCAGGTCCGCGGCCTCCAGCACGAGGTCCCCGTCGTCGCCCGTCGGCACACAACTCGCCCCGTCCGGGCCGGCGTCCAGCCGGTAGCGCCCGTCCGCGAAGCCGTCGCGGTCCACGATCTCCAGCACCAGCGTCCCGGTCCCCGCGTACGTCCGCGCCTCCAGCGCCCGTACGACGTCCAGGATCCGCACCCACAGCCAGTCCGCCTGGGTGGTGACGCTCACGGCGCGCGGGTCGGGGAAGAAGTGCGGGAGGAGGTCGTCGGGGGCCCGCCAGCCCGACTTGACCTTGGTGATCCAGTCGATCGAGCAGAGGTAGTGCCACAGGGCGCGCTCGGCGGCCGGGGTCGTCGCGATCAGCCAGTTGACGTCGGCCGTGTTCTGCGGCTGCTTCATCTGCCAGGTGTCGTCCGCCTCGTACGAGACCAGGCCCTCGACCTCACCGGCCGCCGAGCGGTACACCGCGTAGAACGGCTCGGTCCAGGAGCCGTAGAGCCGCAGGTCGCCCGTGTTGACCCGCCACCAGCGCTCGTCGCGGCTCACCGCGCCGGGTTGCGCGGCGCGCAGGCGGTCGTGGAGGGCGGGGCCGAGGGCGCGTACGGCCGCGCCGTCGACGAGGTCGACCCGGCCGCCGTCCGCCGGGCCGGACCAGCGGGGGTCCAGGCCGGTGCGGGGTACGTCGACGGTCCACTCGGTGGTCCAGGTGGCGGGGCCGAAGCCGTAGCGGCCGTAGATGGGGTACTCGGCGGCGATCAGGGTGGCGACGACGTCGCCCCGGTCCTTCGCGGCGGCGAGGTCGTGGGCCATCATCCGGGTGAGGAGGCCCCGGCGGCGGTGGGTGGGGCTGACCGTGACGTTCGAGATGGCGTCGGCGGGGACGGTGCGGCCGCCGACGACGGTCAGTTCCTGGGGGAACGAGCGGAAGGTCGCCACGGGCTGGGGGGCGGGGGCGGTGGGGTCGAACGCGGCGAGGGTGCGGGGTGGGTCCAGGTGGGTGGTGCGGTCCTTGAGTTCCTGGGGGGTCAGGGTTTCCGGGGCGCGGAGGAAGCCGGTGTTCAGGGCGGTGAGCCAGGCCGGGAACTCTTCCTCGGTGACGGGGCGTACGGCTATGTCGTCGTGGGCGTGGGAGGGGCTCATGGGTTCACGCTAGGGGCGTGTCCGGCGGTGTGTCTCGGGGATTTTCCCGCCCCCTCCGCCCCTACCCGTCCCATCCCCCCAGGGGCTGCGCCCCTTCGACCCCCAAGGCGCGCCTCCGGTGGGGGCTGGTCGCGCAGTTCCCCGCGCCCCTGAAAAAGCAGGGGCTGCGCCCCGTGCTTTTTCAACGGCCCGCAGGGGCCGTTGCCTTCAGGGG
>NZ_JBEOYO010000095.1:0-18254 GCF_040297125.1 Streptomyces sp. NPDC001868
GCCGGGGGCGGCGCGCCGACGGCACCGGCCCCGGCGGCGGGTGCGACCGGCGGCACCGGCGGATAGCCGGCCGGTGCCGTCCCGCCCGGGGGCATCCCCGGGGCCGTACCTGCGGCGGCCCCGTCACGGCCCGCCGCGAGCGCGTCCTCGTGCCCGGCCGTCGGCCGGGACGCCGAAGGCCGCGCCACGCCCCTCAGCACATACACCGCCGCACCGAGCACGGCGGCCGTGATCAGCGCCGCGGCCCAGTGCGGCAGGCCCAGCGAGAGCGCCAGCCCGAGGGCCAGTGCCAGGGCGGCACCCGCGTACAGGGCGAGCGCCCCGGACGCGGCGTACAGCGTGGCCCTGCGACGCTGCTTACGGGTCTGCTGCCGCAGCTCGTCGCGGACGGTCTCCCGCGCCACCAGCGCCAGTTCGTCGACCAGATGCCTGTCCAGATGTTCCAGATGATCCAAGCGGTCCATCGCCCACGAGTACCCGGGCCCGTACCCGCGTAACGCGGCGCACCACGACGGCGACGGCGGGCGACGGCAACGACAGCGACAGCGACGACGGCCGGAACGGCGACCGGCGGAATCCGTCCGCAACGATCACCATCCCCGGCCGGCCCCAACTAGGCTTTCCCCATGGAGATTCTCGGCACCACGCTCCGCATCTGCGTCGACGACCTGGAAGCCGCGGTCCCGTTCTACGAGAGACTCTCGGGCGGACCGGCGATGCGCTTCGAACGCGGTGGCGTCCAAGTCGCCGCCATCGGCTGCTTCCTGCTGATGAGCGGCCCGGAGTCGGAGTTGGAGGTCCTGCGGAAGGTCGCCGCCACCATCGCGGTGGAGGACGTCGACGAGGCCAACCAGGTCCTCACCGCCTCCGGCGCCCGGGTCCTGGCGGGTCCGATCCCGACGCCCGTCGGCCGCAACCTCATCGCGGTCCACCCCGACGGTTCGGTCTACGAGTACGCGGACCGCAGGTCGGCCGGATGAACGTCAAGGAGCGAACGCGGCCACCACGATGTCGGTGAGCAGCGCGCCGGCCGTGCCGTCGGGGTCCAGATCGGGGTCGTAGATGGTGACGTTGAGGCCGACGCAGTGCGGTGAGCGGACCAACGGGCGGAGCAGCGCGGTCAGTTCGTCGGGCTGGAGTCCGTCGGGGTCGGGGCTGTCGACGGCGGGCATGACGGACGGGTCGAGGACGTCGGCGTCCAAGTGCACCCAGTATCCGCCGAGTTCGGGTGTCTCGAAGCTCTGCGCGGTGACCCGGGCGAGATCGTCCGCGCCCCAGGTGCGCAGCTCGCCGACCGTCACGACGGGGATCTTCAGCGCGGCCAGCTCGCCGCGGTCCTCCTCGAACGCGTCCCGGATGCCGAAGAGCCGTATGTCCTCGTCGCGCAGATAGGGCGCCAGCCCCTCCAGGTCGGTCAGGTCCGTCTGCCCGCGCCCGGTGGCGAGGGCCAGTTCCTCGCCACCGGCCGCGCCGACCCCGTCGGAGTTCCCGGGGTGCCGGAAGTCGGCGGAGGCGTCGATCGCGACCAGCCCGTACCGCCCGATCCGGCGCAGCGCGAGCGACGCGCCGAGCTGGATCGAACAGTCCCCGCCGAGGACGACGGGCAGTTCACCGGCCCGGACATGGCGCTCGATCCGGTCGGCGAGCCTGCGCGTGTACGAGGCGATCGCGGCGGCGTTGAAGACGCCGTCGCCCTCCCTCCAGTCCCCCCGGTCGTAGCGGGGCGGCACCACCACCCCGCCCTCCAGCGCACCAAGCCGCCGCACGATGCCCTGCTCCCGCAGGGCGCCGGCAAGCTTGTGGCAGCCGGGAACGGTACCCGGTGCGGGCGGCCGCAGGCCGAGGTTCGAGGGGGCGTCCACGACGACGATGTTCCGCATGGCCCCATCCTGCGGGACCCGGCCGCCCACCGGAGCGGGAACGGATCATTCCGGCGGGTGGCTCATGCCGACGGACGGCCCATGCCCGGGTCAGGGCGTTTCATCTCGGTCGTGAGCGCCCATCGCTGGTGGTCCCGCCACGCCCCGTCGATGAACAGGAAGTCCGGCGAGAACCCCTCCAGCCGGAACCCGCACCGCCGGGCGAGCGCGATGGACGCGGCGTTCCCGGGCTGCACATTGATCTCCAGCCGGTGCAGCCCCATGAACGTGAACGCGTACTCGACGACCAGCCCGAGCCCCTCCCCCATCAGCCCCCGCCCGGCGGCGTGCGCGAAGGCCCCGTATCCGAGGGCCCCGCACTGGAAGCCGCCCTCCACGATGTTGTTGATGTTGACGAACCCGGCGATCCCCCCGCCGTCCCGCTCGCACACCAGGAACCCGGCCTTGGTCGGATCCTCGATGAGCCGCCCCGCGTACGCGGCGTACGCGGCGGGCGTGGCCGGCGGAAACAGCCATGGGTGGTGCAGATCCCTGCTCTCCCGCACCCGCGCCGTGAACTCGGACCCGTCTTCGGGTGCGAAGTGCCGTAGCGCGACGCGGGGGCCTTCGATGAGATGACGACGAACGTTCTCGGACACCCCGCCACGGTACGTCGGCGCAGGCGTCACCTGCGCCGTCTCATGAAGAACGCTCCGCACACCGCTCCGACCAGGCCCGTCCCCAGCAGCGCCATCCACAGGGGCATGGTGACCTCGGTGACCAGCAGCTGGATCTCGGTGCTCTGCGTGTTCTGGAAGACGAAGACGAGCGCGAGCACCGCGAGCAGTCCCGCGACGACCCTGCCGGGCGTCAGCAGATCACGCCATCCCTGCTTCCGGCCGTGCGTCCCGATCCGTTCCGATGTCTTCGGGCTCATGTCTCCAGGATGCCGCCAGGTGCCGGGACGCGCCCGGTGGGAGTCCGTCCCGGGCGCCCGGCGGGGCTGTCAGATCAGCGCCGGCTCGTCGAGCGTCAGCGTTCCCGCCTCCGCGTCCAGCTCCGCCGTCACCCCGAACGGGATCGTCAGCGCCCCGTCCCCGTGCCCGAACCCGAACTCCTCCACCACCGGCACCCCGACCCCGCCGATCCGGTCCACGAGCAGCGCCCGCACCCGCTCGTACGGGTCGCACTGCGCCCAGGAGCCGAGGACGATGCCGGCGACGCCGTCGAACCAGCCGGCGCGGAGCAGCTGGGTGAGATAGCGGTCGAGGCGGTAGGTCTCCTCGCCGACGTCCTCCAGGCAGAGCAGGGCGCCCCGGGCGGAGGGGCGGGCGTGGGGGTTGCCGAGCTCGGCGGCGAGCAGACAGAGGCAGCCGCCGAGGAGGACGCCCCGGGCGCGGCCGGGGATCAGGGCGGTGCTTCCTTCGGCGGCCCGGATCGTGCGCACCGACTCGGGGGAGAACAGGGTGGCGCGCAGATGCTCCTGGGCCCGGGAGTTCTTGATGAAGTCGACGCCCGCGGCCATGGGTCCGTGCAGGGTGACCAGTCCGGCGCGGGTGGCGAACGCCTCGTGGAGGGCGGTGATGTCGCTGAACCCGACGAGCGTCTTGGGGCCCGCCGCCCGTATCGCGTCCCAGTCGAGCAGGTCGACCATGCGCTGGACGCCGTAGCCGCCGCGGGCACACAGGACGGCGGACACGGACGGGTCGCACCAGGCGGCCTGGAAGTCGGCGGCACGGTCGGCGTCGGTGCCCGCGAGGTAGGGGAACCCGGGGTGCCGGTCGAGTGTGTGCGGTCCGACGACGGGGTCGAGGTCCCAGCCGCGCAGGATGTCCAGCCCGGCGCTGAGCCGCTCCTCGGCCACCGGCCCGCTGGGCGCGACGACGGCCACCCGGGCGCCGGGGACGAGCCGGGCCGGTCTGGTCAGCGGTGGGACGGGGTGCGCCACGGCGGTGGCACGGGACCGGTCGGCGGGTCGGGGCAGGTCGGTGGGGCGGGGCAGGTCGGTGGGGCCGGGGGGTGTCACTTGGCGAGCTCCAAAGTCGGGATTCCCGGAGGATTCAACCCGAAGACCTGCGCGTACAGCGAGAGCTCCGCCTCCAGGACCCGCACCATCGTCTCCGCCCGCCGGAAGCCGTGCCCCTCCCCCTCGAAGGCGAGATACGCGTGCGGCACCCGGCGCCCCTCCAGCCGGGCCAGGAAACGCTCGCACTGCGCGGGCGGGCAGATCACGTCGTCGAGGCCCTGGAGCAGCAGGAAGGGCGCGGTGATCCGGTCGGCGTGCTCGGCGGGCGACCGCTCCGCATACCGCATCGGCTCCTCGGCCAGGGGCCCCACCAGCGTCTCCAGATACTGGGACTCGAAGTCGTGGGTTTCCCCCGACCCCCAGTTCGTGAGGTCGAGGATGGGATACAGGATCGTTCCGCAGGCGTAGACGTCGGTCGTGGTGAGGGACACGGCGGCGGTCCAGCCTCCGGCGCTGCCGCCCCGGACGGCGAGCCTGGTCCGGTCGGCGGTGCCCTCGTCGGCGAGGGCGAGCGCCACCGCCGCGCAGTCCTCGACGTCGACGACACCCCACTGCTCGCGCAGCCGGTTGCGGTACTCCCGTCCGTACCCGGTCGACCCGCCGTAGTTGACCTCGGCGACCCCGATGCCGCGCGAGGTGAAGTAGGCGATCGCCAGGTCGAGGACCAGGGGCGCGCGGCTGGTGGGCCCGCCGTGCGCCCAGACGACGTACGGCGGCAGCTCGGTGCTGAAGGCGACGCAGCCGGGGTTGTGCGGCGGGTAGATGTGGGCGTGGATCTCGCGTCCGGCGGGGCCGAGGAAGGAGCGGATCTGCGGTTCGGGGTAGTGGGAGGGGTCGACCGGGTCGTCGTGCGCGGCGCCGATCACCCGGGCGTCGCCGGTGGCGGCGTCCAGCTCGACCACCTCGTAGGCGCTGCGGGGGCTGGCCCCGATGCCGATGACCCGGCCGTCGTGCGCGGCGAGCGACGGGGCGAACTCGGTCCATGGTCCGGCCGCGTCCACGACCTGGCCGGTCTCCAGGTCGAGGATGCCGAGCGCGGTGGCGCCCCGCCCGTGCACCACGGCGGCGAGCTTGTCGTCGAGCAGCGCGAACCAGCGCCAGCCGACCTTCCACAGCGGCCCGCCGAACTCCTCCTCGCGGGCGCACAGTGCCATGCGCTCGCCGCTGTCGGGGTCGAGTCGGTACAGGTTCCAGTAGCCGGTGGTGTCGCTGGAGTGCACGAGGGTTCCGTCGGCGGCCCACTCGACCTGGGCGACCGACTCCTCCGGGCCGCCCGCGACGGTCCGGGGCTCGCCGAGCAGGCCGTCCTCGGTCACCTCGGCGACGAGCAGCGACGTGCCGTCCCACGGCATCCGCGGATGGTCCCAGGCCAGCCAGGCGGCGCGGCGGCCGTCGGGCGAGAGGCGCGGGCCGGTGACGAACCGCCGGGTGTCGTCGGTGAGTTCCCTTACGGCGCCCCGGTCCTCGGCGGCCGAGCCGTCCAGCGGCACGGCGGCGACGACCCGTCGGACGTCGGTCGGGCCGTCCCCGGTGAACTCCTCCAGGACGCACCACACCTCGTCCCGCTCCGGGTGCGGCCGTGGGTCGACCCAGCGCAGTCCGCCGCCCACCGGTGACACCGGTGTGAGCGGCCGGGGCTCGCCGCCCGGTTCGTACCCGTAGAGTCGCTGGTCGGCGAAGTTCACGAAGACGACGAACGGGCCGGTCTCCCTCGGGACGCCGGTCCAGGGGCTGCCGCCGTACTCCATGACCCGGCTGCGCACGTTCCACGGGGCCGGGAGCACCGACTCCTCCGTGCCGTCGGCCGTGCGCCGCACCAGGGTGCGCCGGCCGCCCTCGGTGGGCCGGGGCTCGGTCCACCACGCCTCGTCGCCGACGAAGCCCACGAACTCGGGATGGCCGTCGTGCGCGGCGGCGAGCGCCGCGTCGATCGGCGAGGGCCACGAACCGTACGCCAGGGTCTGCACCTTGTCCCCCATCTCCCTCGGTCCCCCGTGGGCCATCGCTCAGGCCGTCCGCAGGAAGCGGTCGAGGACGTGGACGCCGAAGTGGAGCGCCTCGACCGGGACGCGTTCGTCGACGCCGTGGAACATCGCCGCGTAGTCGAAGCCCTCGGGGAGCCTCAGCGGCGAGAAGCCGTAGCCGGTGATGCCGAGCCGCGAGAACTGCTTGGCGTCCGTGCCGCCCGGCATGCAGTACGGGACCACATGCCCCTCGGGCGCGAACTCCTCCACGGCGGCCCGCATCCGCGCGTACGTCACCGAGTCCACCGGCGCCTGGAGGGCCACCTCCCGGTGTTCGTACTCCCACTCCACGTCGGGCCCGGTGAGCCGGTCCATGGTCTCTCGGAACTCGCCCTCGCCGCCGGGCAGATACCGTCCGTCCACCCGGGCGACGGCCTCCCCCGGGATGACGTTGATCTTGTAACCGGCGTCCAGCATGGTCGGGTTGGCGCTGTTGCGCACGGTCGCCTCGACCAGGGCGGCGGCCGGGCCGAGCTTGTCGAGCAGCCGGTCGACGCCGTCCCGGTCGTCGAGGTCTGCCTCGACGCCGTACAGCGCGGCGAGTTCGGTGAGGGCCGCGCGGACGGTCGGGGTGAGCCGGAGGGGCCACTCGTGGGTGCCGATCCGGGCGATCGCCGCCGCCAGCCTTGTCACCGCGTTGGCCCGGTTCACCTTGGAGCCGTGGCCGGCCCGGCCGCGCGCGGTGAGCTTCAGCCAGCCTGTGCCGCGCTCCCCGGCCGCGATCGGGTAGATCTCCCGGCCGGCGCCGTCGTGGAAGGTGAACGCCCCCGACTCGCTGATGCCCTCGGTACAGCCCTCGAAGAGCCCGGGGTGCCGGTCGGCGAGGAACCCGGAGCCGTCCTCGGCGCTCGCCTCCTCGTCGGCGGTGAACGCGATCACGATGTCCCTGCGGGGGCGCACACCCGCGCGTGCCCAGTGCCGGGCGACCGCGAGGATCATCGCGTCCATGTTCTTCATGTCGACCGCGCCCCGGCCCCACACCACGCCGTCGCGGATCTCGCCGGAGAACGGGTGCACGGTCCAGTCCGCCGCCTGCGCGGGCACCACGTCCAGATGACCGTGGACGAGCAGCGCGTCCGCCGACGGGTCGGTGCCCTCGATCCGCGCGACGACGTTCGTCCGGCCCTCGGTGCGCTCCAGCAGGGTGGGCTCGATGCCCGCCTCGGCCAGCAGCGCGGCGGCGTACTCGGCGGCGGGCCGCTCCCGGCAGTCCCCGCCGCCGCGGTTGGTGGTGTCGATACGGATGAGGTCGGAGGTGAACCGGACGACCTCGTCCAGCGCCTGCCGCTCAACCGGTGCTGTCCGCCCGGCCATAGGTTTCTCAGCCATAGGTTTCTCAGCCATATGCTTCCTCCACCGCGGCCGAGACGATCGTGGTGACCGCCTTGAAGGTGCGGATTCCCTCGTACATGGTCGGGCTGGTGTACGCGGCCTTGCGTTCACCGGTACGGGTCACACCCGGTACGACGGTCGCGGCCATCGCCAGATGCTCGGCGTCGAACTCCAGCGCCACGGTGAACGGCCCGCCCCGGACCGGTTCGTGACGCACGGCGAGCGAGGCGGCCTCCTTCGCCGCCGCGCGGATGTCGGCGGCCGTTCTCCTCGGGGTGCGGCACACCGCCGCGTACCGCGACACATGGTCCTTGACCGCCACTTTGAGCGCCTCGGGCGCATACCCCAGGGCGTCCTCGCATGCCACGTCGTCACCGGTCACCAGCACCACCGGTACCCCGTACTCGGCCACCACATGCGAGTTGAGCAGTCCCTCGCTGGCCCGCTCGTCGTTCACCCACACCCCGGTGATCGAGTTCGCCAGGTACGTGTGGGCGAGGACGCCCTCCATCCCGGCGCCCGCGTGATAGCCGACGAACGCGATGCCGTCCACGTCGCCGTGCTGCACGCCCTCCACCATGGACAGCGCCTTGTGCCGTCCGGTCAGCATCTGCGCGCGCTCGTCCAGCTCCTCCAGCAGCAGATTGCGCATCGTCCAGTGCGCCTCGTTGATCAGCACCTCGTCGGCCCCGCCGTCGAAGAAGCCGAGCACGGCGGCGTTCACGTCCGAGGTGAACATCGCACGACACCGCTCCCACTGCGGCGTCCCCGGCAGCACGTCGGCCGGCCAGGTGACACCGGTGGCGCCCTCCATGTCGGCGCTGATGAGGATCTTCATGGCTCGAAACCGTACGCGCTCGCGCCGATCCGTGGCAGACCTGTGGATAACTCTCACCGCCGCGGCCCACCGACGTCCACCGGGACGGCCCACGCACCCCGCCCGAGCGGCCCCTACCCCGTACGTCCCACCACGTACCACCTCGACGGTAGTTCGATCCGGGTGCCCTCGGCGGTGTACTCCGTGGTGGTCAGCGGGAGTTCGCCGTGGGCGACGAGGGTGAGGCCGCAGGCGCGCAGCCGGTGCGGGATCTCGGCGTCGGAGACCTCGCCCGGGGCGATGCCGTGGCGGAGGATCGGGGCGAGTTTGGCGGGCGGTCCGGACGGACCGCCCGCGAGGCCCATGAGGACGGGTTTGGCGGCCTCGGCGAGTTCGACGAGGCAGGCCCGGCCGCGCTCGCCCAGCAGCGTGGCGACGGTGTCGACGAGTCGGGGGCGGTCGTCGGGGTCGCACTGGTGGAGGACGCCGCGCACATAGACGTTGGCGTCGCCGAGGTCGGCGTGGAGGGTCTCGGCCTCCGCCTTGTCGGTCGCGTCGAGCAGACGGTACGTGGCCCGGCCGTCGGGGTCGGCGCGGCGGGCCCGGTCGAGGGCGGCGTCGGCGAGGTCGGCGCCGATCACCCGTGGGAAGCGGTCGGCCAGGAAGCGGGTCTGGGTGCCGTTCCCGCAGCCGAGGTCGACGAGGGGCAGGCCGGGGGACGTCACATACGGCTCGAACAGGGCGAGGTGGACGGCCGCCGTCCGTTCGGGGCCGGCGTCCCAGAAGACCGCGCCCGGTTCGTCGGGGGCCTCCCGCCAGAACCCTTCCCAGGCCTCCCGGTAGCGCTCAGTCACGCTCATGCCCAACCCCCGAACAGCGACGCCCGGCCCGCCGCTCCGGCGGCCCAGATCGGTCTACCGCGCCCGGAATGCGCAGACAAGCACCGTGCGCGTACCTTCACCTCTCATCCAGATCACGCGCGCCCCTACGCGCCCCGCACGCCCCCTGATCCCCGCCCCTGCCCCTGCCCCCGGTCCGGCCTGTGCCCCCGGTCCAGCCCCTGGTCCGGCCTCTTGGAACGAGCGAGGCAGGCTCAGCGCCGCCTCGACACCGTCCGCCTCGGCAGTGTCAGTTCGAACCACACCGTCTTGCCCGCGCCCGTCCTGCTGGTCCCCCACTCGCGGGCCAGGGTCGTGAGGACACGCAGCCCCCGGCCGAACTCGTCCGTGGGCGCCGCGCTGAGCAGGGTCGGCAGGGTGGGGTCGTCGTCGTAGACCTCGCACTGCAGGGTGTCGCCGCGGACGAGGCGGAGTTCGATGCGGCGCCCGCGCGCGTGGCGTACGGCGTTGGTGACGAGTTCGCCGATCAGGAGCGCGGTGGTGTCCGCGAGGGCGTCGAGGCCCCAGACGTACAGCTGTTCGCGGACGACGGCGCGGGCCCGGCCCGCCTCGATCGGTTCGGAGGTCAGGCGCCACTCGGCGACGTCCTCGGGTTCGATGCCGTTGAGCCGGGCCATCAGCAGGGCCACGTCGTCCTTGCGGCCGCCGCGCGTGTTGAGGGCGCGGATGATGGTGTCGCAGGCGTCGTCCATGGAGGCCGCCGGGTGGGCGGCGGACTCGCAGAGCGTGGCGAGACCCACGCCGATGTCCTCGCCGCGCACCTCGACCAGCCCGTCGGTGCACATCACGAGCCGGTCGCCGGGCTCCACGCGCACGTGCACCGCCTCGAACGGCACCCCGCCGACGCCGATGGGCGCGCCCGTGGGCAGGTCGAGGAGTTCGCTGCGGCCGTCCACCGCGCGGACCAGCACGGGCGGGATGTGTCCGGCGTTGGCGAGGTGCAGCTCGCTCGCGATGGGGTCGTAGACGGCGTACAGGCAGGTCGCGAGGTAGTGCTCGCCGAGGCGCTGGGCGAGGTCGTCGAGGTTGCGCAGGAGCTGCGCGGGCGGCAGGTCGAGGGCGGCCATGGTCTGCACGGCCGTGCGCAACTGGCCCATCATCGCGGCGGAGTTGAGGCCGTGCCCCATGACGTCGCCGACGACCAGGGCGGTGCGGGCGCCCGGCAGCTTCACCGAGTCGAACCAGTCGCCGCCGACGCGCCCGAGGAGGGTGCCCGGGAGATAGCGGGTGGCGATGTCGCAGCCCGCCATGTGGGCCTCGATCTGCGGGAGCATGCTGTCCTGGAGCGTCTCGGCGACGTTCTCCTGGTACGTGTACATGCGGGCGTTGTCGAGGACGAGGCCCGCGCGGGCGGCGAGTTCGGCGCCGGTGACGCGGTCCATGTCGTCGAAGACCTCGCGCTCCGGGTGGCGCAGCAGGATCATGAAGCCGAGGACCACGTTGCGGGCCTTCAGCGGGACGACCAGCATGGAGCGGCCCGTGATCAGCGGCCGGATGTCGCGCTTCTCGAACTGCGCGGCGATCGCGTGCCCCATCTGCTCGCTGATGCGCGGCACGAGGACGGGCTCGCCGGTGGTCATGCACTGGAAGAACGGGGTGTGCGCGGGGAAGGGCATGGCCTCGCCGACGGGCACCACGTCGTCCCAGCGGCCCGGCTCGTCCGTGTGCTCCACGGCGACCCGGTGCCACATGGTCGTCGTGTCCGGCACACCGTCGGGGAAGCCCTCGCCGGCGACGACCTGTTCGCGCAGATAGGTGCCGGCGACATCGGTGAAGCGAGGCACGACGGCCTTGCTGACCTCGACGATGGTCCGGGACAGGTCGAGGGAGGTGCCGATGCGTCCGCTGACCTCGTTGAGGAACTCCAGGCGCTCGCGTACGGCGGCGTGTTCGAGGTCCTCGCCCTCGTCCCCCACGTCCTCCGGGACCGGCAGCCCCTCCGCGACGGCGCGCGCGGCCCGCGCACGGCGCGCCTGCCGTTCCGTGCGCCGGGGCACGCCCCAGTCGGGGGTGACGGGCACCTGGTCGTTCTGGCTGAACTCCAGGACCGGATAGCCCAGTTCCAGGACCTGGGAGACGATGCGGGCACTCTCGCCGACGCTCATGCTGGGCAGGATCTCGGGGAGTCTGCGGGCGAGTTCCTCGGCGCCGGGGAAGTCGGTGTGCAGGGCGAAGCCGGGCGCGATGCGTTCGACGGCCACGGCGGCCCCGTCGTCCCGCCGGCGCAGTGTCCCGGCGTCGGCGGCCAGCACGAGGAGGCGCTCCCGGCCGGGGCCGACCAGGGGGTACGCCCACCACAGGACGTCGATCCGGTCGCGGCCCGGCACGGTGAGCCGGGCGCGGCCCGCCGCCGGGTAGGAGAGCTGTCCGTCGAGGGAGGTCTCCAGGTCGTGGCCGAGGGCGTCGTACGCGGCGTACGCCCCGTAGGGCGGGGTGTCGTCCTCGTCCGGGAGGGCGCCGGAGACGGGCAGCAGGTCGAGGGCGGGGTGGCCCACCGCGTCGTCCTTGGCGGTGCCGAAGAGCCGGCGTGCGCCGGTGCTCCAGTGCGACACGAGACCGGCGCGGTCGACGACGACCACGGCCAGGGGGATACGGCCGACCGTGGCCTGCTCCGCCGTGCCGTCACCGGCTCCGGGGCCGGTAGTCGCGCCCGTGTCGGTGCCACGGTCCATGGCCAAGGCCCTTTCTCCCCACGGTGCGCAAGATCTGCGCCGCCTTCACTACCGTACGACTGCGTAGCGTTGCGATGTGTGGCAATACGCGAATTGCTCCCTGGGAGCCTCCGGCGCACGCGCAGGCCACGCGGACGGCGCACGATCCCTCGCACGCCCCCGCAAGACCGCTGGCTACCGGCTACCGGCCGGCGGCCGACGGCTGCACCACCGGCCCGCTTCCCCGCACCCGACGGCGACGGCTCAGTCCGCGTACCCCAGCTGCAGATCCCGTTCCGTCCTGCCGCCCCCGGCGACCTGGAGCACCGTGGCGACGGGCGGATACCCGGTGGCGATGACCGTGTACTCGCCGGAGGAGAGGCCGACGAACCGGAACGTTCCGTCGATGCCGGTGGTGATGGTGTCGACGACGTTCCCGGCGGCGTCGAGGAGCGTCACGCGCGCGTCCTCCACCGGTCGGCCGCCCCCGGCGCGGACCGTGCCCCGCAGGACGGCGCCCCCGGCGAGTTCGATGTCCTGGCGGGTCTCGCGGGCGGCCCGGACGGTGACGGGGAGCGCGGCCGGGCGGTAGGAGTGGGCGCTCGCGGCGAGCGTGTACTCCCCCGCGACCAGTTCGGTGATGAGGTACTCGCCCTCCTCCCCGCTGCGGGTGGTCACCACGACCTCGCCGTGTTCATCGGTGAGCGTGACGCTCGCGTCGCTCACCGCCCGCCCGTCCGCCGTCCGTACGGTCCCGGCCAGGCGTCCCGCGCCGCCGAGCACGATGTCGACCTCGACGGGGCGCTCCCCGACGGTGACACTCACGGCCTGCGGCTGGTGACCGCCG
Organism: Streptomyces sp. NPDC001868; assembly: GCF_040297125.1. Lineage (NCBI taxonomy): Bacteria > Bacillati > Actinomycetota > Actinomycetes > Kitasatosporales > Streptomycetaceae > Streptomyces > Streptomyces sp. NPDC001868. The sequence goes on from NZ_JBEOYO010000095.1 coordinate 12,456, forward strand.
GCCGCCGCGATCAGCACGTACGCCCCCGGCCCGGGCGTGGACAGCGCGTACCGCCCGTCCTCGCCGCTGCCGCCGCGCCCGGTCTGCCGGCCGGTGCCGTCGATGAGGGTGAGCGCGGCCCGGGCCACGACGGAGCCGTCGGGATGCCGGACCGTGCCGCGGACGGGGATCCCGGGGACGTACGGCGCACGCGCGTGCGGGATCTGGACGGAGGGCGTGGGCCCGGCCCCGGACTGAGACTCGGACTCGGACTCGGGTTCGGGTTCGAACTCCGACTCCGACTCGGGTTCGAACTCCGACTCGGACTCGGTGGGGACCTCGTCGAACGGCACCGGTGTCTTCTCCTTGAGGAAGCAGGCGACGAGGAGTCCGAGGACGAGCACCGGGGTGAGGTACAGGAAGAGCCTCGGCATGGCCTGCGCGTAGGCCCCGACGTAGGCGTCGCGCAGCGGGGCGGGCAGGGCGTGGACGAGGTCGGGGGTGAGGGCACGGGGGTCGGGGAGGACGGCTCCCGTGCGCTCGGGGAGGCGGTCGGCGAGCCGGGCCGTGAAGAGCGCGCCGAATGCGGCCACGCCCACGCTGCCGCCGATCTGCCGCAGGTAGTTCCCGGCGGCGGTGGCGGCCCCGAGGTCGGCGGGGCGTACGGAGTTCTGCACGGCGAGGATCAGGACCGGCATCACCATGCCGATGCCGGCGCCGAGGACGGCCGTCCAGATGCCGAACTGCAGCCGGGGCGTGTCCGTCTCCAGGCGGGACAGCAGCCATACGCCGAGGGCGGTCAGGGCGCTGCCGAGGACGGGGTATGTGCGGTAGTGCCCGGTGCGGCCGATGAGTTGGCCGCAGACGACGGACGCGCCGACGATGCCGGTCATCATCGGCAGCATGAGCAGCCCGGACTCGGTGGCGGAGATCCCGCCGACCATCCGCAGCTGGGTCGGCAGGTAACTGGCGGTGCCGAAGAGGGTGATACCGATGACGATGCCCACGAGGCCGGTCACGACGAAGACCGGGTCCCTGAACAGCCGCAGGGGGACGAGGGGGTGGACCGCGAACCGTTCGGCGACGAGGAAGAGGGCGGTCGCCGCGACCGCGCCAGCAGCGAGGGAGAGGACGAGGCGTGAGTTCCAGGCGTACGCCGTGCCGCCCCAACTCGCCAGCAGCACCGCGCAGGTCGAGGCGGCGGCGAGCAGCAGCGTCCCCAGGACGTCGAGGCGCCCCCTGGCCGTGGGCTTCGGCAGTCTCAGCGCGAAGGTGACGACGGCCAGCGTGACGATCCCGCAGGGCACGTTGACGTAGAAGCACCACCGCCAGGAGAGGTGGTCCGTGAGCCAGCCGCCCAGGAGCGGGCCCGCGACGGAGGCGAGGCCGAACACGGCGCCGACCAGGCCCAGGTAGCGGCCCCGGTGCCGGGACGGCAGGAGGTCGCCCATGATCGCCTGGACCCCGATCATGAGGCCGCCCGCGCCGACACCCTGGAGCGCGCGGAACGCGATGAGCTGGTCCATGCTCCGGGAGAACCCGGCGAGCGCGGACCCGGCCACGAAGACCACGAGCGCGAACTGGAAGACGCCCTTGTGGCCCCGGAGTTCGCCCAGTCTGCCGTAGACGGGCAGGGTGACGGTGGCGGTGAGCAGATAGGCGGTGACCGCCCACGACATACGGTCCACGCCGTGCAGTTCACCGACGATCTCGGGGAGGGCGGTGGCGACGACCATCTGCTCCAGCGCGGCGAGGAGCAGGACGAGCAGCAGGGCGGAGAAGATCGTGCGGACCCGGCGGGGACCGAGCGGGGGAGGTCCGTCCGCCGGTGGTGGTGTCGCGGGTGTGGTGGTCGGTTCGTCCTTCACCAGTGTGATCGCGCCCATGCGTACCGCTCCCCTCGTCGCACTTACCGCACAATTCCCGCGTTAAGCGGCAACTGTCGGTAAGTGCGGCGAGTTACGGCATTCCGGGGAGCGTCATGGAGATCCACTCGAACCGGTGAGGTGGGCAACGAACCCCGGATGACCGCCGGTTGGGGGCCGTGGCCCATCGCGTCGATCATGGCCACGTGCAGGATGTCGCCGTTGAGGGCGTAGTCGAAGCTGTCGCCGGCCCCGTCGTAGGCGGGCTCCAGGATTCCGGCCACCTCGACCTGTGGAACGGTCATCGACAGCGGGGGCACCGGGCATGCTTGTCGCCCCCGGTGCTACTTCTCCACCTCCGCGGCCAGGTTGGCGAGCAGGGCGTCGTAGATCCGACCGAGGCCCTTGGGGGCGAAGGTCTTCTCGAAGAAGCCGCCGATCCCGCCGGCGCCCTGCCAGGTGGTGGTGACGACGACACGGGAGCTGCCCTCGCCCGCCGGGGTGACCCGCCAGACGGTGACCATGGTGGAGTTGCGGTCCTTCTCGACGAGTTCGCCGTCGGAGGGCTCGGTGACCTCCAGGAGACAGTCACGGACCCGCTTGCTGGTTGCCTGGAGCCGCCAGTGGACGAGGGTGCCCTCGCCGTCGCCGCCCTCGCGCACCTCGTACTCGCTGAAGTGCTGCGGCATCAGCTTCTCGCGCGCGCCGCTGTACTCGGCCAGGGTGTCGAACACCGTCTCCGCGTCCGCCGCGACGACTCGTTCAGTCGTGGCCTCGACCTGCGCCATTGCACTTCCTCCAGCACTTGGTAACTCGGGGATGTGCGGAAAGCCAACCACCCCCCGGCCGGAGGGCCCAAATCGGGGTGCCCCAAGGGCCCGCGGCGGACTGCCCGGAGGACCCCCGACAGCCACCCGACGAGACCTCCACACGATGTTCGAATGCCAGTTCGCACGATCAAGAGAACATGTGTTCTATTCTGGGGCGCAGAGCAACCGAGGAGGCGTCCATGCGCTGGGACCATCTGGCCGAGAACTCCGCCACGGCCCGGGACGCCGCGCTGTTCGGCGCGGACAGGGTGACGAGCCGCACCTTCGACACCCCCGAGTTCCGCGGCATGACCTTCCACGAGGTCCGCGCGAGGACGATCGTGAACCGGGTGCCGGGAGCCTCCCGGATGCCGTTCGAATGGACGGTGAACCCCTACCGGGGCTGCACGCACGCGTGCGTCTACTGCTTCGCCCGCAAGACCCACAGCTATCTGGACCTCGACACCGGCATCGACTTCGACTCACAGATCGTGGTGAAGATCAACGCGCCCGATCTGCTGCGCCGGCAGCTCGCCTCCCCGCGCTGGCACGGCGAGCACATCGCGATGGGCACCAACGTGGACTGCTACCAGCGCGCCGAGGGCCGCTACCGTCTGATGCCGGGCATCATCGCCGCCCTGCGCGACCACGCGAACCCCTTCTCGATCCTGACCAAGGGCACGCTGATCCTGCGCGACCTGGACCTGATCCGGCAGGCGGCGGAGGTCACCGAGGTCGGTATCTCGGTCTCCGTCGGCTTCACCGACCCCGAGCTGTGGCGCACGGTCGAGCCGGGCACGCCCGCCCCCGAACGCCGGCTGGACGTCGTGCGCGCCTTCACCGACCTCGGCATCGGCTGCGGGGTGCTGATGGCCCCCGTGCTCCCCTTCCTCAGCGACCACCCCGACCGGCTGCGCGCCACCGTGCGCGCGATCGCCGCCTCCGGCGCCACCTCCGTGACCCCACTGGTCCTGCATCTGCGGCCCGGCGCACGCGAGTGGTACATGGCCTGGCTGGAACGCCACCACCCCCATCTCGTACGGCGTTACGAGCTGCTGTACGCCGAGGGCGCCTACGCCCCGAAGTGGTACCAGCGGCAGATCACCCGTCAGGTCCATGAACTGGCCCAGGAGTACGGCATGGGTCCCCGGCGCGCGGAGCTGCCCCGACGGATACCGGTGCGCGAGCCGGCCGCGCCGGAGCCGGCCCTGGACACGGCACCGACGCAACTGACCCTGCTCTGACGTCCGACGGCGTCTGACCACATTCGGACGACATCCGACGGTCCCGGGACGACATCTGACGGTTCTGGGGCGACGACCGACGGCCCTGGGGGCATCCGGACGCTTCTCCCGCCCCGATCGGGTCAAGTCCGGGCAGAACGAGTTCTTCCGCCGTCACGCTCCGGGACGATGCGACGAAGGCCGTGGCGTGCACGGCCCGCAATCCTCCGTCCTGGGAGGCCTGACGATGAAGAAACGCGCAGCTGCTCTGTGCGGTGCCGTCGCCGTGTTGGCCGGAATGGTCACGGCGGTCCCGGCCGGCGCGAACGGTGCCTCGGCCGCCGCCCCGGTGGCGAAGCCCGCCTGGAAGAAGTGCGCCACCGCCGACTATCCGACGCTCCAGTGCGCTTCCCTGAAAGTGCCGCTCGACCACCGCGAGCCGAACGGCAGGAAGATCACGCTCGCCCTCTCCCGCGTCCCGCACACCGCGAAGACGTACCAGGGCCCCCTGCTGGTCAACCCCGGCGGCCCCGGCGGCAGCGGTCTCACCCTGGCCGGGTTCGTCGCGTCCTCGCTGCCGAAGAAGGTGGCGGCGCAGTACGACGTCATCGGCTTCGACCCGCGCGGCGTCGGCAAGAGCAAGCCCGCGCTGAACTGCAGGCCGGGCCACTTCTCGGCGGTGCGCCCCGACTCCCTGCCGGTCACCGAGAAGATCGAGCGGGCCAACCTCGACCGCGCGCGGGCCTTCGCCGAGGGGTGCGCCAAGAAGTACGCGGACGTGCTGCCGTACATCGACACGGTCAGCGCGGCCAGGGACATGGACGCCATCCGCGCGGCCCTCGGCGCCAAGAAGATTAACTACTTCGGGTACTCGTACGGCACCTATCTGGGCGCCGTGTACGCCAAGCTCTTCCCGAACCGGGTACGGCGGGCGGTGCTGGACTCCGTCGTCGACCCCACCGGGGTCTGGTACGACGACAACCTCCGCCAGGACCAGGCGTTCAACGACCGCCACCGGGCGCTGATGGCCTGGATCGCGAAGAACGACAGGACGTACCGGCTGGGCATCGATCCGGACAGGATCGAGGCCAAGTGGTACGAGATGCGGGCGGCGCTGGGCAAGAAGCCCGCGGACGGCAAGGTGGGCGCCTCCGAGCTGGAGGACACCTTCATGCCCGGCGGCTACTACGACGGCTACTGGCCCTATCTCGCCGAGGCCTTCGCCGCCTTCGTGAACAAGAAGAACGACGACCCGCTGGTCGAGGCGTACGAGAACTTCGGCGCCGTCGACGCGGCCGGTGACAACGGCTACAGCGTCTACACCTCGGTGCAGTGCCGCGACGCGCGCTGGCCGCGCGACTGGGCCGAGTGGCGCGACGACAACTGGGCGGTGTACGAGAAGGCGCCCTTCATGACCTGGAACAACGTCTGGTACAACGCGCCCTGTGCGTTCTGGCCCACGAAGCCCCTGGACCCCGTGGACGTCTCCAGCACCGCGCTGCCGCCGGTCCTGATCTTCCAGGCGACGGACGACGCGGCCACCCCGTACGAGGGCGGGGTCGTCACCCACCATCTGCTGCGCGGCTCCAGCCTGGTCGTGGAGCAGGGCGGCGGCAACCACGGCATCTCACTGAGCGGCAACGCCTGCCTCGACAAGCACCTGGCGGCCTATCTGACCGACGGCACCGTCCCGCGCGGCCAGGGCGAGACCGACGCCACCTGCAAGAAACTCCCCGACCCGAAACCCCTGAGCACCAAGACCAAGTCCACCTCGTCCCGAGGCTCGACACTGCACGGCCTGCTGGGCTTCCGCGGCTGAGCACGACCTGACGGTGGGGCCGGGGGGGGGGGGGGGGGGGGGGGCCGGCCCCCCCCCCCCCCCCCACTAGTAAACGGAGAGAGTCACACCGACACCCCCGGAGG
>NZ_JBEOYO010000096.1:0-16472 GCF_040297125.1 Streptomyces sp. NPDC001868
ACCCCCCAACCCCACCCATGACCTTGATCACATGACAACCCATCACAAATACAGAAACCCACACCCCACAAAACAACCAGAGCCAGAGAAAGCCCTACGGCTGGATCAAACTGACGGCAGCACAGCTCTTCACCCTCGGTCGTCCCGAGATGCGCCTGGAGCAGTTTGATCGCCACCGAACGCTCCATCACTCTGTCGCGGGCCGCCCATACCTCCCCCATCCCGCCCCGGCCCAACAACTGCTGCAGCTCGTACCTGCCCGCGATCACCCGATGCGCCACCGGCTCCCCCACTGTCCAAGAACTGCGCGCATTCTCCCGTACAGACCCATAACGAGATGGAGATTCGACGGTGCTCACCGTCGTCACGCGAATCGTCCCGGACCTGGCACACGTGCGGGGGTACTGCGTCGAGCACCGGCACCTGACCGCTCACATATGCGTGACTCATACGGCACAAACAGCGCTACGAATAAAGGTGCGTGACGGGATGTCATGGAGCAGACCGAGACGAGTACGGATGTTCGGCACGTGGTGACGCCCTCGCTGGTGCTGCCGCCGTCGGCCGGACCGGCGGGCACCACCGCGGCGACGAACGCCGCGGCGTTCACCCCGGACGTGCTCGCCAGGCTGCAGGAGCTGGAGGAGCGGTCCGCCCAGCACGAGAAGAACCTCCGGCCCAAGAACACCAGCGACTCCTACGCCGCGGACTGGAGGCAGTGGGAAGAGTTCTGTGCGCTGCTCGACCTGCCCGTCACCGCCATCACCCCCGGATCGCTGACCGCGTTCGTCGAGTGGCTGTGGGTCCAGCCCGGATGGAAGAAGGGCACCTACACCGCGCCCTCGACCATCGACCGCCGCCTGTCCGGCGTGGTCGTCACCGGCCGCACCGACCACCACCTGGTCCTCGACAAGACGGTGGCCGCCCGCGCCCGCCGGGTGCTCAAGGCGAAGGTGAAGGAGATGGAGAAGACCAGGGAGACCCGCGGCCGGGGACCGGCGCCCGCGCTGCTCGCCGAGCACCTTCGCGCCACCGTGGTGGCCGCGCCGGACAACCGCCTGGGCATCCGCGACCGGTCCATCGGGCTGACCTGCTTCGCCATCGCCGGGCGCGAGCACGAGGTCGCCTTCCTGCGCGTGCGCGACTTCGTCGTCACCGAGCACGGCATGGAGGTCGACGTGCGGGTGTCGAAGGTCAAGCCGAGGAAGGTGAAGGTGCCGTTCGGGTCTCGGCCGAGCAGCTGCCCGGTGCGCGCGTGGCGGGCCTGGAAGGACGAGGCGGACCTGACCGACCCGGACGACTTCGCGTACAAGCCGCTGCACAACCGGTGGCACACCGTCATGGACGGCGGACTCGACCCCGAGACCATCGGCGACGTCATCACCCGGCTGGGCAAGTGGGCCGAGCTGGACTTCCGGCCCACCGGGCACTCCCCGCGCCGAGGACTGGCCACCAGCTCCAAACGCGCCGGCAACGACCGCAAGGTCATCGCCAAGCAGGGCGGATGGGCCGACAACTCCGCCGCCATGGAGGGCTACTTCGAGGACGGCGACGGCTGGGAGGAGAACGCCCTGATCAGGGTGCTGTAGGACGGCGTGCCGGGCAGGGCCCGGACGGGATCGCCCCGTCCGGGCCCTGCCGTGTGCTGGCTGCCAGCCGCGCGCGGGAGCGGCGGTCAGACGTAGCGGTCGAGCGGCTCCGCGACGTAGGTGCCGTCACCCAATAACTCGGCAACAGGCCACCGGTGTTGGGGATCGGCTCCGGGGCGGCCTCGTTCTGCTCGGCCACCTGAGCCGTTACCCGCCCGGCGTGGTCGGCATGCCGCCGCTGGCCAGCCCACAACGGTCAGGGGCGAGCGCGGTACAACTTTCCCTACGCCATCAAGCAACGGACCGCCGCCGACGGGCCGTTGCTGTCACTGTGAGGCGGCACGGGATCCAGTCCGGGCCGAGATTGTCCTCCTCCAGATGCCTGGGGCGACAAGCGTTCACCTCGCTTGTGCGTGGCCGCCACCGCTCACATATCCGGGACGCACCGAGCGATCAGGCCGCGCCGTGCTCCAGGGCGCTGGCGACGTCGGTGGCGAGGGCGTAGCCGGGGCTGTCGTCCAGCAGTGCCTTGCGCCGGTTGTAGCGCTGGGTGGTCCTGCTGTCCTTGTGGTCGGCCCAGCGTTGCACCTTGTCGATCCGGGCGTCTTTCTTCGCCAGCGCGTGCGTGATGGCGTCGACCTTGACCCCGTGTGGCGGGTGGTTGATCTCACGCAGCCCGGCCCGCTGGGCCAGGGACCGCAGCAGCCGCCACACCGCCGGTTCGTCGAGCTGGTTGCCGGTCGCCGTGCAGAACAGCCAGCCGTCGGTGCGGCCGTCGAGGTAGTCCTGCAGTGCGTCCCACGCCACGGGCGGGATTGGCTTCTTCCGCCAGGACCCGCCCTTTACCTTCACCTGCAGGACGTGGTGGCCCTTGTCGTAACCCAGATGTTCCACCCGTGCGTTCAGGAGGGAGTCGATGCGCAGGCAGCATGTGTAGAGGACGAGCAGCAGCGCGTACGCGCGCTTGCGGTACGCCGCGACCCGGTGCCGGTCCCGGGCGGTGAGCAGCAGTTCGATCCACTGCTGTTCGGTGTATCCCTCGGTCGGGGAGAAGTCCGGGTCGATGACCGGGCGCTGCACCGCGTCGAAGGGGTTCTTCACCCCGTCGTCGCTGACCACGTCCAGGTAGGTGAAGAACGAGGAAGCCGCCGACAGTGCGTTCGCACGGGAGGCGTCCGAGTACGGCTCACCGGTGCGGGCCATCTCGCCGCGCGCCCCGCCCTTGACCCTCTGCCAGGTGGGAGCCGACTCCAGGTACTTGGAGAAGGCGTCGGCCAGCATGCACTTCACGTGCACCGGGTGCGCGCCGTGGTCCCGGGCGAACTCCTCGAAGACTTTGAAGCCGCGCGCGTACGTCTTTTGCGTGTTCACGGAGCGCTGGTGGGCGACCCAGCCCGCGGCCAGGGTCGGCAGCGGGTCGTCCTCGCCATACAGGCCGACGAGGTACTCATACAGCTTCCGCGCATGCTCGGGCCACTGGTCGCGCGGGTCGCGGTGCAGCGTTGCCGGGGCTGTCCGGGGCGCGGGGAGGACCGGCGTTGAGGTCACCGCGGCTCGCCCGGGGAGGTGTCGGGAATCCTGGTCGCGCAGCCGAAGCAGAAGGACACCGGGCCGGGCTCGCTGGCGAGGCGCGCGCCGTCGACGAGGGTCTCCTTCTGACACCGGGGGCACGCGCGAACTCGGACGCCAGGGGCGTTGAGGCTCTGGACCAGGAACCCGACCATCAGGACCATGTTGCTCTCGTCGGTGTTGCAGAAATGGCATCGGTTCCTGCTGCCGTCGGCGACCATGGCGAGTTGTCCGCAGTTGGGGCACACAACGGTGCGGTCCTTGTAGTCGGCCAGCTCACCCTTCAGTCGCCGCATCCGCGCCGTGACGAAGGTGTGGATGGCGCTGAGCCCCTCGCGGATCCGGTTCACGTCCGACGAGATGGCCGCCACCTCCTCCCGCGAGAGACCGGGAAGCAGGACGCCGTCGAGGAAGCGGACGAGGAAGTCGAGCACCCGGCCGGCGCGGGCTTCGACCGCAGGCACGTCGCGGGTCAGGCCGAAGTGCTGCAGGGCGTTGCGGTCCTGGGCCAGTTCGGCCAGCGCCTTCTCGTCTCTTGTGGTGACGTCGACCCCGGCGATGTTGCGCAGTCGCTCCGCGGCGGCTGGAACGCCGCAGCTCTGCAATGTTGAGGTGTCGAATTTCTGGCGGGTGGCCTTACCCGGGTCGGTGAAGACCAGGCTCCAGTGCTCGCGCACGAGCCGCGCCTTGAGGAGCACCTCGGCAGCGGCCTGCAGGTGAAGCACCGCGTACTTGAGGTCGCGGGGGTCGCGGTCGCCCTCCGCCGTGAGGTGGTCGACCACGCTGACGAGGTAGTCGACGCCGTTGCGCACGGGCGGGAAGTCGAGCCGGTGGGGGTCGACCTCTCCGGCTGCGCGCAGCATGGCAATCACATCTGATTCGCCCGTCGGGGCGGGGTCCTGATCCGGCATCGGCATACGCACAGGATAACCGTAATTATCCTGTAAGTTCAGGCACGCCCAGCGCCAGGCCGTCATCTACGAGCGCGAGCGCGGCACCAGCTGGGAAGAGATCGGCGAGGCACTGGGCATCACCCGCCAGTCCGCCCACACCAAGTTCACCGACCCCGTCAAGGCGTGGCGCGCACCGCTCGACAGGCCCGAGCGGCGACACCCCGACGGCACCCCTGACGACAAGCGCATCCCCTACGGCGCCCGCTACGCCCCGGGCAGTGCCGTCCCGGCCAACTGCAGCGCAGAGCAGACCGCCCGCGATCTGGACCGGCGGTTGCGCCGGCACGACGGCTGGGCCGACCAGGAACACCCGGTCAGCGGCGGACTGCCCGGGCACTCCACCATCGATATGGTGCTGCTCGTCGGCGACGCCGCCCACCGCATGCGAATGGACCGGCTGGTGCCCGACCCGCAGGCGGAGGCCGACCTGTTGGACCTCCGTGCCGACCTGCAGGAGAGGATGCTCCGCGAGAGTGAGCGCGGGGGCGACCCTCTCCCCAGGGACTTCCACCAGTCCCTCGCCGGCGATCGGGCCCGCGCCAAGGCCCTGCGTGCCGCCCCCGGCGATGACAGCGCCTGGGAAGAGGTAGCCAACGCTTACCGCACCGCCACGCAACAGGAGGCCTGAGCAGCGGCGGCGGCTGATGAAGGGCAGCCCCGAGCCCGGGTCTGAGCGGACGCTGCCGCACGGCCGCGTGGCGGGAACGTGAACGGGCGGGTTCGGCGACCCCGGCCTTGTGACGGCTACGCGATCCGGTGAGCGCCCACCCGACGCCGGGCACCGCCCGAGGGGAGGTCCCTGGCCGCATGGCGAGCATGTTGCGGGAAGCGGCGGCGCTTCTGCGGCGCCGCGCGGCCAAGGCCGTCCAGTCCCCTGACGAGCGGTGGGTGGTCGACCAGGACGAGACCGCCGGGCTGGTCGTGGCCGCCTTCACGCCGCAGGACGTCGGCCCGGACGGCACGGTGAGCAGCGGCATCCTCGCCTCGTTCGCCTACCCCGACAACCCGGAGCGGGCGACGCACGCGCAAGCCCTTGGGGCGGCCTCCCACATGGCCGCGATGGACCCGCAGGAAGCGATGGCGCTTGCCGCTTGGCTGGAGACGGCAGCCTCGTTCGAGGACCGGGCCGAAGAACTCGGAGACGTTGAGGGAGCGGCGCCGCTCATCGGGCCGGCGGCCCGTTTCGCTCGCATCTACCTGCGGACGACGGAGATGTAGCGCCCGGCGCCAGGCCCTGGCCCCGTGCGAGGAGGACGACCGCAGGCAGCTGTGGGTGTCCCAGCCCCTCACCAACGACGCGCCCACCGACCACATCCAGACGGACGAGGACGGCAAGAGCCTGTCGTGGGAGGCGGCGAAGGACGGCACCGTACGCCTGGCCCCCACCAGCGACCGGGCCACTCAGGAATGGCTCTACACACCACTCCCCTGACCACCAGCCAGGCCCCGGCAGCGATCTAGCGGCGGCCGCGGCGGAGACTGCAGGCACATCCTGAGTGCCAGCACAGCCGCTCTTCGACAACCTCACGGCGGGGAACACTGGATTGCGCCGGATGAGAGTCTCGCGGCTGATCACCACGATCCTCTCGTAGTCCGCACAGGCCACCCCCGGGGGCAGATCACTCTCCCAGCAGAGAGATCAACACGGCGAACACCGTTATAGCGAGGGCCAGCACCGGAAGCAGCTCCGGCGCCGCCGCGACGCCCAGACCTGCGACAACAGCCCCGAGACAGGCCGTGACGATGACGTGAGAGCGGTCAGGCGTGGGCGACATGCGGGACTCCAAAGCGTCGGGAACCTCTAGGGCTGTCGGCAACTTAGCCCTGTCCTCAATGGTGTTATCCGATGGATAACACCAGTCCCACAGACACCATGAGCACCTCTGACCTACGTCGTCGAGGAGAGAGAAACTATGCAGGATCGGGCAGAGGGCCGGAGTCTGGTGCGCTGTCGGCTGCGGCGAGCTTCCCCGCCAGAGCCGGGCCGAGGAAGTCGGCGGGCGGAGGTACGTCGTCGCGGACGAACGCCCGGATATGACCGATGAACTCCTCCGGAGCGTTCTCGACATACGCCCCGAGGGCTTGGAGGTCCACGCCGTCCTGCCACTCGCGGAAGAAGTCGAGAAGGACGTCAGGGTCAGCCACGGCCGCCTCAGTGTCAACGGATTCAGCGAGCGCCGTGGTGACGGTCGCGACCATCCACCTGGCCTCTCTCTCGCCCACCGAGGCAGGCGTCAGCAGGACGCCGGTATCGGTGTAGTCGACGTACAGCCCCCGGAACTTGACGGCGTTGCTCTTGCGGGCGGACGCGATCGCGTCCGTCATCAGCTGATCGAGGCTGGCCGGCGTCTCTTCGGAGACCATCCCCAAGATGAGGTGCGCGAACTCCGCCTTCGTCCGGTGGTCGATGAACGCTTTCTCGAACTGGGGACGGAACTGTTCGCGCACGGCGGGAGGCATGGAGAGCATCATCATGCACATGGCCGCCTTGCCGACCTCCTCAAGAGCCAGGGCGGCGATGGAGAAAGCCGTGGGCCACTGGTGTGTGTCGAGGACAGCCTGAGCACTGGTGAGCAGTGCGCGCGCGTTCGTAAAGGACGCGGCCGCGATGTCGACGACCGTACGCGCCATCACGTCCGGATCGGTGGGGAGTTTCGCCATCCGGCAACTGTCCCAGGCCAGCCCTCGTCACAGCACCCCCTTTGTCCGGTGATGATCAGAAGCCACAGCGTCGGCGGGAGCCGGCTCCGGTTGAGTTTTTGCCCCCTTGGTTCCTTGCCACCTTGACTCACCGGTTCGACTGCGGCACGTCCCCTGCACGCGGCCGCGTGGCACCGGTCGACCCTGCGGGGACGGAGCCGCCGAGGAGAGCGCCGACGTCCCTCGACCTCTCCACGGCGGTGCCGTCGAGCGCGTACCGTGGGAGACGCATCACCACCAGGAGGCCGACCATGAGCGCACTACCGCACGAGCCGGGACCCCGGCCGTACGCCGACCCGCACCGGCTGGAGGCCCACGAAGGGCCGCAGACACCTGCCGAACTGCGCGCCGCGCTCGCCGTGATCAGCCCGACCGCACTGGTGGCGTTCAACGCCGAGTTCGACGCGGCCCGCTTCGGCGCGCCTCAGGCCGAGGTCGTCGCGAAGTACCGCCGCACCGTCGCGTTCGCGACCCGCCCCGAGGTCACGGCCGCCATCGCCACCTCCCTCGACGGCACCGCCGACGCCCGGCCCGTCGCTGAGCTGTGGGCCCACCTCGACCGTGAGGACCGCATCGCGTGACCGACTGGCACGTCCTCGTACCGCCCCGGCTGTACGAGGAGTTCGCGCACCTCTCCCCCGCCGGCCGCAAAGCCGTCCACGACATCCTCGTCACGCTCGCCGCCGACCCGCGCGACCCTGCATCGAGCCGCGAACCCATCGATGGCGCCGAGTTGCGGCAGATCAGCACCCGCCCCACCACCGACACCGGCGACCAGATCGCGGTTCTTTACCGAGTTCACGACCCCGCCGAGGCAGGCCAGCCCGGTTGAGCTGATCTTCATCATCTCAGGGCCGTGACCACCTATCGCGCCGTCCTCCGATTCCGGGCGGGCGGCCCCGCCGTTATCGGCGAGTGGAGCACGGCCACCACCCCGCTCCAGGACTACCGCCAACGGGTCGGTATCTACGGCAGCGACCTGGCGGTGACCATCCAGGTAACCGAGGAGGCCGACGGCCGCCACCAAGTCCTCCGCGCATGGGAGCGGGGCTCCGAGACGGCGTCAGTTGCGGCGGCGCCGGGCGGCTAGTCGAGGATGCCCAGGGCGGTGTCGGGGCGGCAGTGGGTGCAGGGCGTCGATGGCCTGCTGGCGGGTGGCAGGGCGGCACCGGCCACTCTTGGCGGCCCTGTTCTCGTATAGCTACGGCGAACGGACATGTAGCGGTGTGTGACTGCTGTGATCCAGGCGAGCTTTCCCGTTCCGCCGAATGGCGGCCACAGGGCTCCGGCAGGGCCAGAGGACGAGCATGATCAAGCCGTGACAGCTATGCCGCGACGGGGACGCAAAAAAGGGCCGATGTCACCGGGCCGACACGCGCCCCGCTTGTGGTCCGTATGGATCGCGGGCCCGCTCGCCGTCCTGATGGCCCTGGCCGCTGGATACGGAATCTACGAACTCCTTCGCTTTCTCGCATCGAAGGAGGCCACCTCGCAGAAGCCCGCCTCTGTCCACGAGGTGATCCGCACCACCCTCGCGGTTCTTGCCTTCGTCGCTGCCGTTCTCACTGGGGTCTACGCCTACCGCAAGCAGCGCCTTACCGAGGGCGACGCGCATCGAGCCGACGACAACCAGCTCGCCGAGCGCTACACCACCGCAGCTGATCAACTCGGCCACGATGAGGCTGCGGTGCGCCTGGCTGGCGTCTACGCCATGGCCCGTCTCGCCGACGACTGGACCGAGCAGCGACAGGTGTGCATCGACGTCCTGTGCGCCTACCTACGCATGCCGTACGAGCCCGATCCGCAGGTCACCGACACCTACAAGGAAGGCGAACGCGAAGTCCGCCACACGGTCATTCGAGTCATCCGCGACCACCTCCAGCCGCAAGCGCCGACCTCCTGGTCGGCATGCAACTTCGACTTCACCCGCGCCACCTTCGACGGCGGGGACCTGTCAGGGAGCCAATTTCGAGGCACGGTCTCCTTCAACAGCGCGGGGTTCACCCGCGGCACGGTCTCCTTCGACGGCGCGGAGTTCACCCGTGGCACGGTCTCCTTTCGCAGGGCGTGGTTCACCGGCGCCGAGGTCTCCTTCCAGGGCGCGGGGTTCACCGGCGGCACCGTCTCCTTCTACGAGGCGGAGTTCGGGGACGGCACCGTCTACTTCAAAGGCGCGAGGTTCGCCAGCGGCGAGATCTCCTTCGACCGCGCGAAGGTCACCGGCGCCGAGGTCTCCTTTCGCGGCGCGAAGTTCACCGGCGGCACGGTCTCCTTCCATCGCACGGAGTTCGGGGACGGCAGGGTCTCCTTCCACAGCGCGGGGTTCACCCGCGGCACGGTCTCCTTCCACGGCGCGAGGTTCACCGGCGCCGAGGTCTGGTTCCACCGTGCGAGGTTCACCGGCGCCGAGGTCTCCTTCTACCACGCGTGGTTCACCGGCGGCACGGTCTCCTTCTACCGCACGGGGTTCACCCGCGGCCCGGTCTCCTTTCACCGCGCGAGGTTCACCGGCGCCGAGGTCGACTTCAACAGCGCGGGGTACATCGGCGGCACGGTCTCCTTCTCCGAGGCGGAGTTCACCCGCGGCGCAGTCTCCTTCACCGGCGCGCAGTTCACCGGCGCCGAGGTCGACTTCCACGGCGCGGGGTTCACCGGCGGCACGGTCTCCTTCCACTACGCGGGGTTCACCGGCGGGACGGTCACCTTCGAGGACGTGAGAGGCACCCCATCGGACTGGGGGCCTTTCCAACCGCCTGCTGACTCGGCGGGGTGATGCCACAGGCGGTGGATGCTGCCGCGCCCCGCACTCGGTGGTGATGAGCGCGGCCGCGCTGTGGTCTCGCTCGTGCCGGAGGACAAGGACTCCGCCGCGGTCGCCATGCGGGCCGCTCTGGCGAACCGGTACAACACGGTGCGCCCGTTCCTGGCCCGCGGCGACAGGTGAAGGACAAGCTGGTGCCGACCGCGTGGCGCAAGGCGGTGTACGCCAACCCCGAGCTGCCGCAGGGGGCCGGCGGACCTGGACGCATACGCGGTGTGCGTGTGGGAGCAGCTGCACTGCGTCTTCAGCGCTACATGTCCGTTCGCCGTAGCTATACGAGAACAGGGCCTTGATCCCCGTGGGTTCAAGGAAACCGAAGGCCCTTCAGCCTGAACCCACGGGTGCACCGGTCTGCTTCAGGTCGGTAGACCCGTGGGTTCGGTTGGAACACGAGGGTGCTGCGTGAGTCGAAGAGCTTCGGTCGTGACATCAGCGTCGACCTGCGCCTGTGTTCTGTCGCCGTATTCGAGGACGTCGTAGTCGTCGTCCAGGTTGGCGAGTTGCTCGGCCAGAGGCAGCTCGTGCCCGAAGCGCTGATGGATCCTGAAGGCCAGCTCGCGTGGCGTCAGTTCGCCGGCCAGCATCCGGGCGGCAAGTGCTCGCGCCGCGGCTTCCTGTCCGGCAACGCTGCCCGCTGGGTGGAAGGTGAGGCCCAGTTCGTCGAGTGCCGGGGGAAGGAGGTCGGGGACGTCGTAGTCCGCCTCCGCACGCGTGCACGCGGCCAGGATCCGTAGGGCAGGACTGTCGAGGCCGGCAACGAGTGCATCACAGGCAGCGGTGACGACGTCGATTGCGCGGATCTCGCCCATGCTCCAGAGAACGGCGCGGTCCTGAAGCTCGCGGGCGGCTGATTCGGTCGACGGCATGGGGCCATGATCTCGTCATGGGGTTAAGCAGGTCGAGCGGGTTTCACTGCGATGCCTGCTCGGCTTCTTCGCCCAGAAGCGCTCGTGCTGAGTCCGGCCTCGGGACTGGTAGGCCCGCATGTTGAAGTGTCGCGTATTCGTCAGCGGAGACGTGTTCATGCCTTGGTGGAGTGACGGACAGTGATGCTCGGGAGTCTTCCCCTCCGCTGTTTGACCTCGTCTTGTGACTGCGAGCTGCCGCTTACTCCAGATAGAGAGCTGCCAAGCGGGGCAGTCGGCGAGTCATTTCGTCGTGGTCATCGAAATCGAAGTTCCAGGTGGGGTCCAGCTCCGGGTAGCGGATGGTGGGTGGGCTCGCGGGGAGCTGATCACCGGTCGCCGAGATGTGTGCGTTCCAGGCGATGCCCAGCATGTCCTCACCCTCCAGGTCGATGCCGTCGGCCGCAGAGGCTTGAACGATGGTCAGTTCTGCCAGGGCATCGGGGTCAGTGACTGCGCGCTCGAAGACTTCACGGCCCTGAGCGATCAGCCACCCTCGGAAGTAGTCGAAGCCGTCGTCAGAACACCCACCGTTGGTGATGTAAGCAGCGGCCCACAGAGGATTGGTGTAGGAGTCGACCATCAGGTCCCACAGCGCCTGCTCAGCGGCGACGATCTCCTTCACCGGCCGGGAGGCCAGCAGCGAGGTCGCCTCGCGAGCGACTACTTCGCCGTCGTTCGGATTGGACGCCTGATTGCGGGCTGCCTCGATGAGCTGCCAGAACTGCTGCTTGTTCATGGAGGCAGAGCCTGCCACCTGGTACTGACATCGGGCTGGTCGCGGGAGCTTGGCCCATCAGAGCAGCCACGTCGCTCCTGTCAGCGTGTGTGGTCGCCGGGTGCATATCGGCTCCAGGTTCCTCCGGCTTCGGTGACCAGGCGGGTGGCGGTCTTGTCGTGGTAGCCCAGCGCCTTCGCGATGACGGGGGCCGGGGCTTGGAGAACGAGCTGGCGGATCGCGGAGCTCCTGCCGCGCTGCGGCGGGACGCCGATCTTACGCAGATGGACTTGGAGGCTGACTGGGTTCATCGGCTGTCCGGGCTGGCGGCCGGGGAAGAGCCACTGTGAACTTCTGCTGCTGGCGTAGGGCAGGTGCGGGCGGGACTGAATGTAGGCCCGCATCAGGTCGGCGACGGGCTCCGGCAGCGGGGATGGCGGGTCTCCCAACTGGACGGTGACGGTGGTCTCGTCGTCGGTGACGTCGTCGATGGTGAGGCGGACGATGCGGCTGACGGGTTGCGCATAGAGGAGAACGAGCGCGGCGGCGATCCTAGCCCGCATGGGCAAGGAGTCGTCATTGAGGACCCGTCGGAGGATCGCGAGCCGGCGGTGCTGGTGCAGCGGTTCCGGGTCCTGGGTGATGACCGCGGGCGGCAGTGTGAGGCGGGGCATTCGGCCGGTCTTCATGCACCACCGCAGGAATGACTGGGACGGACGGCGGGTGGCCAGGCTCTCGGTGTGCCAGGCGTCGATGTCGGCCTGCTGGCACTGCCCGATGGCGCGGCCTTGGCTGGCGAGCCATGAGAGGAAGGCACCGGACCTGGGTGACTTCCTGCTTGGTGTGGTTGGTCTGGGAGCGTCCCAGCGGTCCCTTCTCCGTCTTTGCCCGTAGGCGCCGCATCTGGTGCCAGGTGGCAAAGTGCCGGAGAAGCTGACGGTGTTCGGGTTCCTCGATGGTGGCGAGCCGTTCGGTCAGCCATCGCTGGTAAAGCATGAGCTGCCGGTCGACCCGCGGGAGGACGCCGCTGTCCATCAGCAGGTCACGCAGGTGGTAACGGTTCGCCAGGGGGTTTCTTGGTGCAGCCCGTCGTGGGTGAGCGGGATGCTGCCGGTGGCCAGGCCGTGGAGGAGACGGACGACGTTGGGGTTGCGCAGCCAGATCAGGCGGCTCTTGGTCCGGTCCATCTCCACCGGTAGTGATCGGATCGACGTGCCGAGGCGTCAGTGATCAGCCCCTCCAGCGCTATGGAGTCGGGGGCAGCCAATCAGATCGAAGGGCGACCGTCGCAGGAACAGGATTGCCGACCGCAGCGAGGAGCCCGCGCGGAGCGCGACCCGTTGCGCTACTGAAGTCCACCGTGCTGCCGGAGAACGACGCACCGGCGAAGGCCACCGTGTCGCCGGAAAACGACGCACCGCCGAAGTCCACCGTACCGCCGGAAAACGTCGCACCGCCGGAATACGTTGCGCGTCCGAATGTCACCCGGCCGCCGGAGAACGACGCACTGGCGAATGACACCCGGCCGCCGGAGAACGTCGCATGGGCGAAGGTCACCGTGCCGCCGGAGAACGACACACCGCCGAAGGCCACCGCACCGTCGGAGAACGACACACCGCCGAAGGCCACCGCACCGCCGGAAAACGTCGCACAGATGAAGTCCACCTCGCCGCCGGAGAACGTCGCACAGATGAAGTCCACCTCGCCGCCGGAGAACGTCCCACCGCCGAAGTACACCAAGGCGCCGGAGAACGTCGCACCGCCGAATGACACCCGGCCGCCGGAGAACGACGCATCCCCGAAGTACACCGTGCCGTCGGGGAACGTCGCACTGGTGAAGTCCACAGTGCCACTGGAGAACGTCGCACCGCCGAAGGCCACAGTGCCGCTGGAGAACGTCGCACCGGTGAAGTCCACCTCGCTGCCCGAGAACGTCGCACCGCCGAAGTTCACCGAGCCGCCGGAGAACGACGCACCGCCAAATGACACCCGGCCGCCGGAGAACGTCGCGCCGTTGAAGTGCATGTCACCGTCGATGGTGACCCCGGTGAGGTCAAGGTTGCAGCCTTGCCAGGAGCGGTGGGTGCCCTGGGGGATGCGGTAGTGGTCTCCGATGAGGCGCAAGATGGTGTGCCGGACCTCGCGTAGTGCGCGGTACCGGTCCTTTTTGTCATGGTGGGCTTCGCGCTGTTCTTCGGTGGAGGTGCCGTCGGGAGGATGGCCGGGGTCAGGAGGGAAGGGCAGGCGGAGGTAGGCGCACAGGACGTCGATGCACGTCTGCCGCAGACTCTCATCGGGAGCGTCGTCGGCGAGACCGGCCAGGGCGTGGACGCCGCCGAGCCGGACGGCCGGGGAGTCCGAGCCGAGTTTGTCGACAGCCTGGGAGAAGCGTTCGGTGTGGAGCCGGGTGGCTTCCCGGTGTGCGCCGACCTCGTCGACACGCTGACGACGGTAGGCAACGACCAGAGCGACGAGCGCACCGGCCCCGGCGACCACCCCGAAGGAGAGCTTCACCAGATCGAAGAGCGTCTTGGCATCCAGCTTGGCGTTACTGTCGATCTCCCGCACGTCCAGCAGGACGACCAGGCTGTAGAAGACGCCCGCCGCGCCCAGGACCGCAGCGGCGAAGGTGACCGCCAGAGCCCAGCCGACCTTGGATAGGCGCAGCTCCCGATCGTTGGGGTCCTGTCGCTCTCGTCGGTTGCCAGTCATGAGGGTGGAGACATGGCCAGCAGGCTCGCGGTTGCAGCGGGGCCGACGGCATGAAGAAGCCGCTCGAACCGGCCAGACGAACCGGTCCGCCCGTCTACCTCGCCGGCGCGCTCTGCCCCGAGCTGCCTGATGGCCAGCTCGGGGGCCCCGCTCGGCACGGAATAAGCCAGCAGGATCGTCACCAGCCGCAAACGGCGGGTGACACGTCCGGCTACATCCGGGGGGTCGCGTACCGTCTCCAGCTCCTCCCCGCCAGCGGCGGCATCGGCCCCGTGGTGGACGACGCCGTCGACTGCGAGACCGGGAAGCCCCCCCCCACGAACTCACGTGTGCGGCGCGAGGTAGCCCAGCACCCCCATGCCGAGGCCAGCGGTGCCGAAGAAGGCGGCCCCGCCCGATCCGGCGGCTGCGAGTGGTGTCGAGCCGAAGGCGAAGACGGTGATGATGACCCCAAGGGCGACCGCAGTGGCCACCACCAGGACTAGGGCTACGCCCATGATCTTGTGCTGCAAAATTCCCCTCCGAGCAGGAATGGGTGGCCGATGCCGATGGGCACAGCGGCAGCCGAGCCCGACCACCCCTGTTGGCAACGTCGTACAGAACGGGTGTGATCAACACGAGCGCGGTCGACTCGCACTCGTAACCCCAGCCTGCTGAGGAGGGGGATCTTGCAGAAGCGGGAACGGGGCTCTCTAAGCGATTCCCGGCTGATTGTCAATGTCCGCGGCATTCGATGCCATTAGGCCCGCCAAGTGCGCAACAATCGCGTGACTGCCGTCTGTTGCCTCTTTCGTGGCGAGGAGACCGTGCGCGGCAGGCGAGGGAGAGATGAACGAGCCGGATCCATCCCTTCAGGCCCAGCGCACCGCTGCGGCCTATGCACAGGCACTGCGCGCCGCCCTGCAGCCGGTCCTTGAGCGCGGGGCGACACAGGCGGGCCTCGCCAGGTCGACCAACGTGGTGCCCGCCACCGTCTCGCGCTACCTCAACCCCAGCCACGACGGACGGATCGCCCCTGAAGGCTTCCTGAACAAATTCGCCGACTTCCTGGGCGAGCGCGGCTCCCCGCTGCCCCCGCAGGATTTGGCTGGGCTTCACGACCTGCGCCGGGCCGCACAGCGCACGAGTACTTCGCCGGAGATTCGGACCCTGTACCTGCGCGAGGAGCTGGCGCGCATCAAGGAAGAGCTGACCAGCAGCGAGGGACAACGCAAGACGATCGAGGCCCAGCTGTCCCAGCTTGACCAGCGGCTGATTGAGCTGAGCGGCGAACTGGCCGCAGCCCTCGCGCGTGCCCAGGCCGCGGAGGCTGGCCAGGGCGTCCTGCAGGCAACAGTTGAGGCACAGGACCATCAGTTGGGTCAGGCCCGGAACTACACCCGCCAGATCGAACGAGAACTGGCCGAGCAGCAGGAACAAGTCCGCTATCTGCATGCCGAGGTTGAGGTGTTGCGCGGCCAGGTGCTGCGCCTGCAAAAAGAACCAGCCCCGCCCGCCGAGGAGACCATTTCCGGGGTCGCAACACAGGTCAGCAGCGTGTCGGCTTCCAGGATGTCGGCTGACTGGGGGCAGGCAGGGTTCGCAGCTGCCCCACTACGCCGCCAGCTCGACGCTGGTCCCCCGCCGCCTGGGTCTTCCGTCGGGGACGTAGCGCAGATACTGCCCGCCCGGCCACGCCGCTCAGGCGAGGGCCCTACACCCAAGAACGGTTTCGCTCGCCTCCTCGCGGGCGTTGCCGTGTACTTGGTGGTACTGGCGTTCGGGGTGTGGTTCGGGGCGGTGACGACGGCGGAGCTGGGGCTTGAGGAGGCCGGTGCCAAAGAGCGCGATTATGCCTACTCCGTGTTCTCTGGGCTTCTGATCGCTGTGATGGAGTGCGCCCACCTGGCGCAGCGGGCTGTCTTTCGAGACGTCAGACGCTGGTGGCTATGGGCGGGGTGGTTCGTCGCCTTCAGTTTTGGTTGCCAACCGTTTGCCGCTCACCTCCCCCTCGTCCAGCGCGTCGCCCAGCTCTTTGTGTACTGAGCAGCGCACAAGATGACCGACAGGGCCGCGCGTTGAGGGTGAGGTGACGGCCACGAGCGGGACGCCCCATAACAGCCCCGTGCCGCTTCCAGGGGCTCATCGACCGTTCCACGCCATTTGCGGCTGGTGACATGATTCTTACCGGCACCCCTACACCACCAGCGAGACCAGCGCGCCGAGCATGGCCAGCTCGAACACGCCGAGTCCCAGCACCTTCGCCTGTCGGCCGATGACCTCGCCCAGCATGGCCCGGCCAACCAGCGCCGCACCGAGCACGACGACTGCCTTCTGCTTCCTGCTCATGGGTCTTTCCTCCCTTCTTGATCGAGGTATACATCCAGTTACTGACTTCGGCTCGTCAGGGTGACGCTGGTTCGTCGAGGGTCAGGCCGGTGCCCGCTATGAAGCCGTCGAGGATGCCGGACCGGTACTGAAGGCGCTTGAGCCGGTTGCGTACGAGTGCTTCGAGCCGGTCGAGGG
>NZ_JBEOYO010000097.1:0-15905 GCF_040297125.1 Streptomyces sp. NPDC001868
GCGCAGTCGATCGTCAAGCTCCACTTGGTCGCCATGAGCCCTCCCCAGTCGGATGAACGGACTGTACCGCGCACCTCCGACACCTCCTGCCCGCTACCTCAAGCGTGCGCCGCGGCTTGACGAACGGCATTAGGAATCGGTGAGAATCGCTCAGCTTTCGCTGCGACGGGTCAACCGCGCCCGTCTGATGATCACGGCTGGGTAAAGGCGTCCGATGGAATGTCACACGAGCATGATCATCCGGACCTTTATGAGGTGACAGCGGATCTCTGTCGGGAGAGCCGCGCACCTGATGAGGAGCTCCACCGTGACGTACACCAGCAGCGCCCGGCAGCCCGAACCGGAGCCGCGCCCCACCTCGACAAGGGGTGCTGAGCGCACTGGACGCGGCCCGGAAAGCAGTGCCGCGTCCAGTGCCGCGAACGATTCCAATATCGTTCCCATCACCGCAGCTCACACCGCCCGCCAGGGGCTCCACCGGCACGCCGACACCTCTCTCCCTTCCCCTGAAGAGTCAGCGAAGGGGAAGTCCACTCCCACGGCCGTGAAGGTTCGGGCTGACGCGTTGCGGATGCTGGGGTGCGTGCGGATAGCCACGGTGCAGCAGATGGCTCAGGTGATCACGGCAGAGGACAAGGACGGCCGGTCGTACGTGCGCAGGGCGATGTCGAAACTGGCGGAGCCCGGACTGGCGGAGACGAACGGCAAGGACGGCAAGCACCCGATCTGGAACCTGACTCCGGCGGGGCAGAAGGCTCTGGCCGACGGCAACGAGCTGCCGTCCCGCCCGAAGGCCGGCACCGGAGCGAAGGCCGTTCGCGCCGGGTTCGGCCCGCACGGTGTCGCGGTGACCGACACGATCCTCGCCTACGGCAACCGGCGCTGCCTGACCGACTGGCAAGTGGAGGTGAACCACGCCATCAAGGAGATCGGCCTGAGTTTCAACACCGACGCAGTCCTCGCCCAGCCCACCGCGACCAGCGAGGTCCGCCTCTTCGAGCTCGACAACGGCACCATGTCCCAGGCCCGCCTCGCCAAGGAAGTCTGGGACTACGAGCGCTACGCCGGGCACCGCGTCTGGGAGGGAGCCTGCGGCACCATCGGCCGCACGTTCCCGTTCTGGCAGCGCCACCGCTACACCCGCTCCGAACGCTTCCCGCGGCTGCACGTCGTCCTGGCGGGCAAGGAGGAGCATCTGCTCGACAACCGCCGCCAGGCGCTCACCGCAGACGTGAAGGGCATCGCCATCGCGGTGTGGGTGAACACCCTGCCCCGGCTGCAGCGCGGCGAGCCCTGGTACGAGATCGGCGTCGACGACCCGGACCGGCGCCGTCAGCGATACCCCGAGCCCGCTGGCCGCTGACGCCGCACGCGACGCCGGGCACGCCCTCGCTGCGAAGGGGGCTGTCCGCCGTCCGGCCCGGCGGGCGGAACGGGCACCGCAGTCACCGTGCCACCGCGCGGGACGACCGGGATCCAGGCACGCACTGTGCCCCGGCCACGGCGTACCAAGGAGACGTCGACGCAATTACCAGCTGAGGAGACCCGTGAGCATCAGGCGCAACAGGCGGGACAAGCACGAGGACATCGCGGCCGCGGCTGCCTGGCCGTACGGCCCAGGCACCTACATGTGGAACGCGCTGGCCCGGCTGCGCAGTACGCACAGTGACCCTGTCGTCGGCCTCAAGCCGTTCGCCCTGCCGACGGGTGTCCTGTCCTTCGTCCAGGCACCGGACGTCGTCCTCGCGTCGCGGATACAGCTGACCGGGACGCAGACCACCAGCGACCTGCACGACATGATCTCCACCGCCACGCGCGGCATCAGCTGGGACGCCCGGACCCTCGGCCCCGACGTGGCCCTGGACATCATGGTGGGCAGGCGCCACGATCTCGCCCTGCACAAGGACCACCTGACCGGCCTCACCCGACTCCTGCTGGACGCCGCCGACACCATCGGCACGCCGGGAACTGCCCGTTCGGGCCGCTGCTGCCACTGCGGCGGGACCGGGCTCGCCCGCCCGCTGTGGAAGCGGTAGGTGTCAGCTGGCCCCGACGTCGCGTAATTCCCGTACGGCGCGCTCGCGGTGGTGCTGGGCCAGCCCTGAGCTCAGCCCGCCCACCCGATGTCACGGACCTCGATCGCACCGGCGTGCGGCATGTACTGGATCCAGCACCGCCGCCCCAACGCCTCCCGGATTTCCTCCACGGAGCCCGGGTCACGGACATCGGGCCAGGCCCGCGGATCCATCCGCGCGACCTCCACGAGCGCCATCACCTCCCGCCGGGCCCGGTCGCCCGGCAGCTGCGCCATGACCTCCACCGCGAGCTCCTCCACCACCACGCCGTACCGCATCCCGCACACCCCCGTGTGATCGACTCGGGCAGCAGCGTACGAAGGAACCGCCGACCGTGTTTGGGCCTGTGGATAACCAGGACCCGACCGGGCAAGCCGAAAAGGGTTCTTGGGTAAGCCTCCCCCGGACGGGGGCTTGCCCAGGACGTCTTGTCGGCGCTGGGCTGGACCCCGCGGCCCGACCAGTCCGGCCGCGGCGAAGGAGGATGGGTGTGCAGCTTCGAGACGGGACAGACGGTCGTACGGCGTGATGTGCACCGCCCCGGCCGCGTGTGGAGCGAACACGCACTGCGCGTCGTCGCCGACACGGGCGAGGCGTTGGTGGCGGCCTGTCCGCCGGGAGGCGAGACCCGCTGGCCCGCCCTGTACCTCAAGGCCCGTGACGAGGGCGACCGTGCGGTGCGCACCGAGGCGTTCGACGCGATGGCCTGTGGTGCGTGGGAGCTGGCGGCCGCGGTGTGGCAGGAGACCGAGCTGCTGCTGTGGAAGCCGCCGGCGGCATGGTTTAGCGTCAACGCCTTCTACACCGCCGACGGGCTGCGGAACTGGTACGTGAACTTCGAGCGCCCCACCGCTCGGACCGGCGATGGGTTCGACACCTTCGACCTCACCGTGGACCTGGTCATCGACCCCGACCTGACCCGCTGGCGGTGGAAGGACGAAGACGAGTACGCGCACGTCCGGCGGCTCGGCATCGTCACCGACACTGAGCACCAGGCGGTCGCCGCTGCCCGCGACCAGACCCTCGCGATGCTCGAGGAACGCTCCGGCCCGTTCGCTGACACCGCCCCATGGTCGGCCTGGCGATGGAACCCCGCCTGGCCCGCCCCGACACTTCCCCTGCCTGGGGCGGCCGGACAGGGGGTTGCACCGACAGGAGGCTGAACCGTTGGCTGGAGGGTTGCCTCCAGCGGGGGACCGAAGGTGGGGCCGGAGGTGGGAGCCCCCCAACCGGACACCGTCCATTCCGGCAGGTCAGCCCCAGTGGGCAAGCCACCCAAAGACGACGACACCTCTTCCCACGCGACAGCCGAAGGGAAGAGGCGCCAACGGTCGGGCCGGAGCCGGTCAGGCCGGAGCGGCTGCAAGGAGGCGAGCGGGGACCGCCGGCCTTTCCCGACCGTTCGCGGCTGCTCCCAGTCGACCTCCGGGTGCGCGGCGACCACCGCGTCGACGGACGCCGTGGTGTAGAGCGCGACGTCGACGGCCCCGGCCCGGCTCGTGCCGAAGCGAACCTCGATCGACTGCGGTGAGCCCGGGTCCATCCGAGCCGCACCATGTGGTCGAAGTCGGCCCGGCGTACCAGAAGTCGGGCGGCGGCGTGCTCCGGTCCGAGTGGGGTGTCGGCGGCGACCAGTTCCGCCAGGTCCACACGCCGACAGACCTCCGCGACCTGGCCGGGGTGGTGCAGCGTCCCGTCCGGGTTCGCGCTCAGGTCGACCAGCAAACCTCGGTCGACGAACCGCCGCACCACGAAGGCCGTCACGTTCGCGGCGGTGGCCAGTGAGCGCGAGATAGCCAGCCAGACACGCGCTACTGCGGGAACGGGCCGGGCTCGGAGACTCTGGCGAGCGCGGCAATCATCCGCTCCAGACCCCAACTCGCGTCGACCAGGTTGGGGAGCCGGCCCCTCTTCTTCAGCTCCCCCAGGTGTTCTTCGAACTCGTCGTGCTCTTCCTCCGGAGCGAAGACCACTACCAGGTCTGCGAAGGTGAAGTGAAAGTCGCCGACGTGGCGCCACTCCCGCTCCCACCAGAACTCCTTACGGGTCCCCAGAGGCTTGCCCATCTGCTCGATGAAGGGGGTCAAACGCAGGATGTCCGCCTTCGCTGCCTCGTCCGCTCCTCCCTCGGACGGGTCGCGGGCGATTATTCGGGCATCGTCGACCATGTTGTTGATCGGGACCGTCAGCCAGTCGTGACCGGGTGTGATGTCGAGGTACCACACGGGATTGGCCCCTTTGCGTCGCGCGAAAGTGCGGGTGAACGCCAGGCCGTAACCGCTGAAGCTCATGGTGCGGTTGGGGATCTTCTCGCACATCATCCAGGCATGTTCGAGAGGCGTCTCGGTGAAGCAGACGGTGCGCTGGGTGTCTGCGATGGCCTCGTGCTTCTTGGCAAGGTCGCCTGCCATGCCGAAGACGTTGCGAGCCTCGATCGTGCGATCTTCCAAGATCGCCATCAAGTTGTCGCTGGCGGTATTGCCTGCGGTGGCACGAGTGAAATGGACCACGAAGGCGGACAAGTCGGTGCGCCGGTGAAGCAGAGTCTCGATCGTTGGCATATGCGCCTCTCCTGGAAAGATGCCTTGATGGATGACCAGTGACAACGCAGCGAGTCTGGCCAACTCTTCACCAACTGGCCAAGTGAAGCGCCCGGTTAAAGTGGCGCCCGCTCACACCGCGGCAGCCTCCTCCGTGTGGTCGAAGGGGTGGGGGTAGGCGGCCATTTCCTCCAGGCGCTCGATGACGGTGCGGCAGTCCCCTAGGGCCCGGTGGCCACCGCGCAGCTTCTACCAGGTGTAGCTGCCGAAGAATTCGTGCCAGTCGCCGTAGAAGGCGGCGTACTGCTCCCTCATCCAGCCCCGACCACGGTCGGCCGGGACACCGAACGTCCCAGCCGTAGCCGCATGGCTGTCAGAGGCTAGAACGGTGGGTGGCGGCGGCCTCGTAAAGTCGTCCCATGCCGCAGCACGCCAAGAAGCACCACTTCATCCCGCAGTTCCTGCTCCAGCACTTCGCCGGCCAGCGCGGCAAGTTGGTCATCCACCAGGTGATGAGCGAGAGGCGCTTCAACTCGTCAGTTCGCGACGTAGGCCATCGCAACCTCGGCCACTCGATCTACCGGCCCGGGCAGGACCCCGATCACGTCTCGATGGAAGCCGCCATGGGCAACATCGAGGGAGAGGCCGCCACCGCCGTCAGGGAGTTGGTTCAAAGCCGTGAGCGTGCCGTCCCCGGACATGCCCGGCATGCCCTTGCCTGGCTGCTGGCCCTGCAATGGCAACGAAGCCGATTCTTGAGGCACCTGGTGACCAAAGAGATCGGCGCTGAGGACCGTGGGCTGACCGACGAAGAAATCCAGACCAGCATGATGGGGCTGATCTCCATGGCGGTGATCAATCCCTGGCTGCTGAGGAACGACGACGACGCGTACTACAAGGATCAGTGGAATCACCTCGTTTCCGCGTTGCTGTCCAGCGACATGCACTGGTCCTGCTACCGCCCTCGCGGCGGGGGACTGCTGGTCAGCGACAACCCAATCTGCCTCTCAGGTGTCGTGGGAACACCACCGCCCGAGATACCCCCCGCCTTCTTCGACCACGGCGTGGGAACGGGCTTCCACAATTTTCGACGCCTGACCGTCCCGCTTGGCAGCCGTCTCGGCGTGATCATCTCCCGCGACCCACAGGACGCCGCACGGCTTCGTGTCGCAGACTTCAACCGCTTCACCGTCTTCAACAGCCGGGAGTTCGTGGCGCACGCACCGGAATGGCCCGGTGCTCACCCGCGCCTCGCGCAGGATCTGCGCGAGCTGATGATGAGGCAGCGCATCGTCGCCCCCGCCTTCTTGCAGGACTACGCCCCCGGTGGCCGTACCTAGAACCGTCCTCGCAGAACTCGATGGGGACCGATCGCAGGCCGACACTGCGATCCGCCCGCCCGGCTGGGGCTTCACCTCGTGAGGCGCCGTTGCGCTGAGTGTTGCGGTAGATGTTGCGCCGGCCTCCACAGCGCCTTGGAGTCCGCGCAGGTCAACACTGGCGTACGGCGTGGTCGGGCCGCTGACATCCCCGTTGCGACCCCCTTCGACCATGCCCTGGCTGGAGTTTGAGGATGAGGGAGGGCGGGATGGGCGGCGCGGCCGCGGCCGGGGATCGGGGCGCGCTCAGCCGGTTGCGCGTCGGCCGGGGCCGCCGCGCCGGGACGCCATCAGCGCGGTGGTGACGTCAGGCGGGGGACGTCGGCGGGGGAGAGGTCGGGGCGGGCACGGTGCCAGCGCGTGGGATGCCGCCACCGGCCGGAGGCGTCGCGGGCGACGTCGACGCCGACTTCCACCACCAGCTCGGGTTCCACCAGAATGACGTTCAGCTTTTCCTGGCTGCCCCACCCGGCGGAGAACGACCAGCCTGTCCACGGATGACCGCGCTGCCCCGGAGCGAGCAGGCCGGCGACTGCGGCACCTGCCGCCTGGGCGAGGGTGGTCGTGCGGCCGACGTACTGAAGGCGGCCTTGGCCGTCGTACCTGCCGAGCAGCAGCGTGCGGGGAGCGGCCAGAGAGCCGGTGATCGCGCCGACGATTGCCTCGCTCGTCTCGCGGATCTTGTATTTCTGCCAGCTCCTCACCGATGGGCGGTAGGCGTCGTTGAGCCTCTTGAAGACCACTCCCTCCATCCCGACGGACGCCCACGTCAGCCACTCGCGCACGACGTCGGCCTCGGTGGTCGACGGGCACAGCGCCCACGGCGCCGACAGGCGACGGGCGGTGAACACGGACTCCAGCGCGGCCCTGCGCCGCCGGTACGGCCACCCGGTCGTGTCCGTCCCGGACAGCCTGAGCAGATCGAACGCGACGAGGTGGGCCGGCCACTCCTCCGCAGCCCAGGCCGCACTGGCACCACGCCGGGCAAGCCGGTTCTGCAGCCGCTCGAACGCGAGGCGGCCAGCGGCGTCCCAGACGACCAGCTCACCGTCCAGCGCAGTCGCATCCGGCAGCTGCACGGCCCCGGCCACGAGCTCCGGAAACGACGGTCCCATCTCGGTGCCGCGCCTCGAGCGCAGCACCACCTGGCCCGCGTCGATGGAGACGAGGGCCCGAAATCCGTCCCACTTCGGCTCCGCCGCCCAGCCCGGCCGTAGCTCGGGCACGGGCACGGGAGTGCTCAACATCGGTTCTGGCAGCATCCACGTCACAGTGGATGCCTTCCACCAGATGTCCCGGTGCGGACCTTCTGCCTTTACACGGGGACCGCGGCGAGGGCGTGTTCGTCGCCCAGCGCGGCGAGGTGGCGTTGGGCGTCCAGGGCGGTCTGGCAGCCGCTGGCGGCGGCGGTGACTCTGGGGCGCTCCTTGGCTCCCCTCTACGAGGACTGGGCAGATCGAGTACTTCGAAGCCCAGCGGTCCGCTTGGTCATGGAGACACCAGCAAGTCTCACGGCGTCGGCTTCTTGTGCCGTTGCTGCGCCGACGGTCAGCCGTCGCGCCGATTGTGCTCGCGTACTCCGGTGATGAGTACTCCGACGGCGAAGAGCAGGACGAGAATCAGGAAGGCGATACCGAGGATGTCCTGGAGCCCACTGGCCAGGCCGCTGTAGCCCACGTCGACTCCGACGATCACAGAGCACACACCCGCGACAAGGGCCGTCCAGCCCAGCCAGCCGGCGACCCGGCGACTGGTGAGGATCGCAGTCCCGAAGAGAGCGAGGGTCAGCCCGAGCAGGATGCGGAAGTAGCTCTGGAATCCCCATTCCAGCCAGCGCACGGTCTCGGCGTTGGCAAAGCGGATCGTCTTCTCCGGGCCCGACGCGCTGACCCATGAGTCCACGGCCTGCTTCAGCCCCACACCGTCCAGCCCCTGCAGGACAGCCCAGATCGCGGCGGTTGCCACGGCTCCTGCGGCCGCGATCTGCGCAAGCGGGGAAGGACCGTCGGCACCGCGCAGGACGCGGTACAGCACGAGCAGGCCGCTCAGCGTCACCAGGACGCCAACGAACTGGCCAAGATGAACGGCGATCCAGGCACCGCTGTCTGCGTACTCGGTGAAGATCGCAGGGTGGTCGTCTTCTTCCCCGGAGGGATGAAGCGCTGCGGTCAAAATGACATTGAGAAGGAAGCCCCCGACCATGAGCCCACCGGCGGTCGTCAGCGTGCGGCTTCGCGAGCCGGCCGTATCCGCCCCTTCACCAGTGCGCATGTCCGGACCCATGAACAGACCCCAGTCCTCTCGATGTCACCGACCGACATACTTGAGGATCACCAGATGCAGTCGCGCTCCCAGGACACGCAGCGCCGCCTCACCCGAAGGAAGTCTGATCGCGGCTGATTGCGCCAATGCCCGGGGTCACGCTCACATGAGTCAGGGAATGGGGCGCAGTCCGTCCAGGGTGACGTCGACGAGGCGGGTTACGGCGGTTTGGGAGGTCAGGCCGGCGGCGGCGGTCAGGGCGTGGAGGCAGTAGTGCGCGAGCTCGGCGGGCGGGACATCGGCCCGCAGGTCGCCTGCTTGCGCGCCTTCGGCGATGAGGTCTTCCACGATGCCCGTCAGGTGCCGTTCGGCGTGGGTGATGTGCTCGCCCTGGTGGAGGAGGGCGGCGAGTTCCCTCCCTTGGGTGCCGCTGCAACATCCGAAGCGTGTTGCACCCCTGACTTGCACAAACGCCGACCAACGGTCGGGCTGGGCGCGTGCGACGTCCTCGACACCACCCTCGTCCAGCCAGCCTCGTCGCGGAGATCAGCGCTCACATGTCCGTCGACACCGCGGCGGGGTCTACCTGTATCCGGCCCTGCGCCTGGACGTGGCTGCCGGGTTCGGCGCGGCCCGGCCGCGGCCGCAGGGTGATCGACTACAGCAGCCCCAAGGGGTAAGGCTCCCCAGGCGCCTTCCTGACGGGCCATGCGAGGTGATATCACTACCGTGAGTGATCTTGCGTAGCAGTAGGGGCCGGGGGTGGGCTGTGGCAGGGAGGCTTGAGCCGGGGAGGGATGGAGCCCGGCCGGTATTCGAGGGCTTTCCGGAGCTCAAATCGCCAGAGGTCGTCGTGCTTGCGCCGCCGACCCAGAGCGCTCCCTTGCCCACGCCTCAGGTGTACCTGCAATACATCTACGACGCTGACGACTGGGAGGACTTCACCGTCGAGTGGGTCCACCAGTTCGGTACGTGGTCTGGCCGTCCCTACGTCCGAGTTCAGCGGATGGGTGGGGCCGGCGACCGCGGAGCGGACGTCGCAGCCTGTCTCTCCGAGCAAGGCACCGCAGGCGAGTGGCACTGCTACCAGTGCAAGCACTACCTCAAGCCGCTCGGACAATCAGACGCCTTCCCAGAGATGGTGAAGATCTTCGTCGCGAAGATCCTCGGCACGTACGAGCTGCCCACGCGCTATGTCTTCGTCGCACCAAAGATTGGCACGGGACTCGAACGACTCCTGCTCAACCCGCCCCAGCTGAAGGACGAGTTCTTCGCGGCGTGGGACGACAAGGACTCCAAGCTCGGGACCAAGCCCAAGCTCACCCCGGAGATGCGTACAGCCGTGGGCGCGCTGGCGCAGGCGACGGACTTCTCGATGTTCGAAGCCCGGAACCTCGAAGAGATTCTCGAACTGCACGCTGCGACCCCCCACCACGTTAGGCGCTTCCCACAACCGCTTAAGCAGCGCCCTGCCGCCGATCCGGCCCCACCTGACCAGGCACCACACGAAGCCGTCTACGTCCGCAAGCTGCTGGACGCCTACAACGCGAAGCACGGCCTCGCCTTGGAGACGCTGCAACAGGCCCGCGACCATGCGAAAGTCAGCGGCCATCTCTTCCGACAGCGTGCCGCCTTCTTCCACGCCGAGTCACTCTGGCGTTTCGCCCAGGAGAGCGTCCCGGAAGCGACCTACACCGCGATCGAAACCGACCTGTACGACGCCGTGATCGAGATCGAAGACCGCGACCATGCCAGCGGCTACGCACGGCTGGAAGCCGTACTGGACGCGGCTGTCGCCCACACACCGAACCCGGCGAACATCCTCGCCCCCGTGGTGAAGGTCATCGACCTCAAGGGCATGTGCCATCGTCTGGCCAACGACGACCGGCTGACCTGGTGCCAAGAGGAGGCCCTGTGACCCCCCTCAACAGCCCCGTGGAGGCCGGGATGCGCGCTCTGGTCCTCCTGTCAGAGACCTTCCCCCGTCGACTAGACGTCGCCCAGCTCGTCTACCTGGACCACGCCATGCTCCACAGCGGCGACCTCGACCACGGCCCCGTCAGCCTCCACCCCGACCTCCCCGCCGGCCCCGGCGAGCTCGGCCTGCGCCGCCACCTCATCGAGCAGGGTCTCATGGTCCTGCTGCGTGCTGGCCTCGCCGACATGACGACCACCGACGACGGCTTCATGTACGGGGCAACAGACGAGGCAGCGAGCTTCCTCAGCGCCCTGGAGGCCCCCTACGTCGGCCAGCTCATCGAACGGGCCGACTGGCTCACCAGTACCTACATGCATGAAGGAACGGACGTCCGCGAAGGCATGAAGCAGATCACCCAGCGCTGGTCTGGCCGTATCCACGTGAGTCCCGGCGACCTGGGAGAGGACGTCCTGTGATCAGGCTGACGCTCGTGCACCTGACCTTCCTTGGCATGGAAAAGCCCCCAGCGGCGGTCGAATTCAGTCCCGGCCTGACGGTCATCTACGGAGCCTCCGACACGGGTAAGTCCTACGTCGAAGAGGCCGTGGACTACATGCTGGGCGCCAGCGACCTCAAGTCGATTCCGGAGGACGACGGCTACACCCGCATCCTTCTGGGCCTGCGCGTGAGCGACGGTCGCAGCCTCACCCTGTCCCGGGCCATCGGCGGCGACACCATCGAGGTGTTCAACCACGATCTTCGGGAGGTGCCATCGGAGCCAGCGGACGAGACCCTCAAGTCGAAGCACAACGCAAAGTCGAAGAAGAACATCTCCCGCTACCTGCTGACCGTGCTGGGGATCGACGGCCGGCGGATCCTCCAGAGCGGCCGTGGCAACGTGCTGCCGCTAAATTTTCGGGACCTCGCGCGCCTGGCCGTCGTCAATGACACCCGTATGGCAGACCAGCACTCTCCAGTACTCGGCACTCGGAATCCGCTGAACGAGACCAGGGAGAAGTCGGTCTTCAAACTCCTCCTCAGCGGAGAGGAGGAGCCGGAGCGCCCTGCGGCGCCCAGCAATCTGGAGAAGCAGTTCGGCAAGGGGAAGATCGCGGTCATCGACCACCTGATCGATGAGAACCGCGGGAAGCTCACGATGGAGGCGAACCAGTCGCAACTGCGGGAGCGGCTCGGCCGCCTGCAGGCGGCCCTCGGCGAGGTAACCGCCGCCGCCGTCGAACTTGCTGAAGTCCGCACAAGCCTTCTGCGTGACCGCCGGGGCCTGGAAGAGATTGACCTCGCGGCCCAGCAGCGGGGCGACGAGGTCCAGCAACTGCTTGCGCGATTCGCTCTGCTGAAGGAGCAGTACGAGTCGGACTTGGCCCGGCTCCAGATGGTCGGTGAGGCCGGAACCCTCCTGGGCTATTTCCAGACCGGGACCTGCGTCTTCTGCGGCGCCGAGCCTCAGCACCAGCACCTGGAGCACCACGTCGCCGAGAGCACCCAGCTGGCAGCGTCTGTATCTGCGGAGACCCGAAAAACAACCGACCTGCTCAGCGACCTGCTCCTCATGATCGAAGATCTGGAAGAGCAGGCAGCGGACATAGAGTCGGCCCGCGCCGCCCGAGACGAAGAGCTCGCGCACAACGCTGCGGAGCTCCGCGCACTCGATCAACGGATGCAGCCGGTCGACATGGACGCCACCGAACTGCTGAACGCCCGTTCACGGGTCGAAAGCGAGCTTGCCCTGCACGCTCAGATCGAGCAGCTCGAAGACCTCAAGGCATCGCTGTCCACCGTGGCTCCTGCTCTGCCGGCTGCCCGTCCCGACGGCATTCCCGCCGCCGACGTCGCCGACTTCGAGCGCATGATTCATGAGACCTTGGAAGCTTGGCATGTTCCAGGGAACAATCGCGTCCGCTATGACCCGACGACTGCCGAGCTCTCCGTTGATGGACAGCCGCGAAAGAGCCGCGGCAGGGGTATGCGTTCCATCCTCCACGCCGCCTTCGCAGTATCACTCGCGCGCCGGAACACAGCCCGCGACCTGATCCACCCGGGCTTCGTCGTGCTGGACACGCCCGTCCTCACCTACCGCCGGCCCGAAGACCCGCACGAGGACCGTCCCGAGCTGATGACCGCCGACGTCGCCGAGAACTTCTACCGCGACCTCCTGGAGAACCCGCCGGGCCAGGTCATCGTGATCGAGAACCCGACACCGCCAGCGGGCATCAGGGGGCGTGCCACCGTCCACGCATTCAGCGTGGACGGTTCGGAACGCCAGGGATTCTTCCCGCCCCGAGACAGGCAGTGAGCACCGGCCGCCCACTACGGACAGCCGTGCGTGCCCTTGGTCAGGCCCAGTCCATGCCGAGCTTCGCGAGGGAGGCGAGCTGGTCAGCGTCCAGCCGGTCCCTCCTCGATTTGGTGTTCGAGACCCATACGCCCAGCTTGACGATCACCGGCTCCGTTTCACCGTCGACCGCGATCTGCTCACTGTGCCCGCGCGGCGCCGGCCGGTCCGCGCCTTCCCGCTCGACCCACTGTGCGAGGGCCGTCAGGCCCCGCTGGAACGCCTGCTGCGCCTTGCCCTGGCCCTTCGTCGCACCCTTGGCAGCCGGGGCGGCAGACGGCGCCTCAGCGGGCGTGATGCCCAGATGGGTCAACCGTTCCTGCTGCTCGGGCAGGAGCCGCGCCCAGATGGCCGGCTGGGCCTGCTGCTGGAGCCACTTGCCGATGTCGTCACCGTCCATCAGCACGCCGGGTGCGATGTCGGGCAGGTGGCCGTCGGCGTCGACGAGGTCGGCGAGGACGCGGTAGTGCCGCTGCCAGTCCAGCGGCCACGGGCAGTCCCAGTCGGGGTCGATCTCGGTGAGCTGCGCTGCGCGCACGGCGGCTCGCTCCGGGTCCTTGCCCAGGCCGTTCTTCGCACCCTTGCGCCGGAGGTTGGCCATGTGCTGCCCGATGGGCACCATCGCCTCGGCCTCGCCCCACACCGCGTCCTGACGCGGAGCGAGGTGCCCGGTGGCCCGCCGGTATGAGCGGAGCGCGGCGAGCTTGTTCTCCCACGCCTCCTCACCTGGCTCCCAGACCATCCCGGCCTCCGACGCGTCCAGGAGGACCTTGCGCCGGTCCTCCAGCTCCCCGGCCCGCAGCGCCTTGCGCTGCTGGTGCACCCACCGCCCAAGCGGAAACGCCTTCGTCGCCCCGACCTCGACCTCGACGTCGTACGGCACGGCGTAGACGCCGGTGATTTCGTTCTCCGCCCGCCAGCGCAGCAGGGCCTGGTAGCCCTCCAGCCACACGAGGGACTCCGGCCGGTAGACCCGGGTGCGCAGGAAAGCGGCGATGGTCGCCGCGTCGCGCGGGCTGGAGAAGTGCAGCAGCGCCGCTTCGGCGGCGGCCCGCGTGTCGTCCTGCTCCTGGTCCTCGCCGTCGCCTTCCCCGCCGGCCCCGACGATCCGCCCGTCCTCGTCACGCCGGACGTGGACCTTGCGCTTGCCGCTGGTGAGGGCGCGGGAGGCGAGCTGTTCGACCAGACGTTCGTCATGCGAACGCAGGCCCTGGAGCACGGCTACGAGCGGCTTGAAGCTCGCGGAGGCGACCATGTCGGTCGGGTCCTCGCCGGGCTCCAGGAACACTGGCACGATGATCCTGGCGACCTTCGTGCTGCCGTCCTTGTTGAGCCGGAGCGCGCGGCCGATGTTCTGCACGATCTCCACCTGGGAGCCGCGGGTGTCGGCGAAGCACACGGCCTCGACTCCCCGTTCGCCGGTGATGTCGACGCCTTCCCCGAGTACGCGAACGCTGGCGAGGAAGGCGCGGTGCACCCGGTGCCCGGCTGCGTCGATGCCGTTGGCGAACTGGCGCAGCACCTCCCGGCGTTCGGACACGAGGTGGTCGCCGCACAGCCACGCCGACCACACCCGGTCCGGGGGTACGTGGCGGCCGGCCTCGAGTTCGTAGAACTCCGCGTCGATGGAGGACTTCGGCAGCCTGTCGGCAGCGGCCAGGTCCTCATCGGAGGCGTCGTTGACGTACAGCTCGGCAGCCGTCGCCGGGAGCTTCTCCGCGAACGCGGCGGCCTCTTCCACCTTCTGGTGGAACGTCATGACGGTCTTGAGGTTCCACTTCGCCGCGTGTTCCAGGAGCGCGGTCTGCAACAGAGCCAGACGCCGGCCGCGCCGCGCCTCCTCCGACTCCCCGACGACGGGGGAGGGGTCACGGATCTCCAGGACGTCGATCTCGAACCCCGCGAGGATCTCCCGCTCGATCGCCTCCGAGAGCCCGAGCTCCGCGAGCCACGCGCCGTAGGTGCCCTCCGGGTCATCGGCCATGGTTGCGATCTCCGCCTCCTGGCCCTCCGCGCCCTTCTGCGGGCGGGCTGCAGCGAGGATGCGCGGGGTCGCAGTGAGGTAGAGCCGGAAGTCCGCCGGGATGCGGGTGTTGTCGTGGATCACCGCCCACGGCCGACCAAGATCACCAGCGGTTCCGTGCGCCTCATCCACGATCGCGAGGTCGAAGCCCGCCATCTGCTGCCCGTACAGCCGCTCTCCACCCGCCAGGGCAGCCTCCAGCGGCCCGCGAACCTTCCGCTGACCCTCGGGTGCGTCGATGTCCTCGCGGTCCACCAGAGAGGCATACGTGGCGAACACGACCACCGGCCCGGACCCAGCCCACAGGGCAAGCTGGATCGGGTTGGTGGTGGTCCGTACGCCCAGCTCCTTCAGCACCGGGTCGTTCTCCAGCGAGCACACCGCCACCATCGGGGCCCGGTGACCGACCAGGCGCCACGCCTGGGCGGTCTGCGCGAGCAGGTCCAGGGTGGGCACGGTCACGAGGATCCGGCCGTCCGCGAACGACTCCAGCGCGCACGCGGCGGCCGTGATCGTCTTGCCCGACCCCGTCGCTGACACGATCGTGCCCCGGGCACCCTGCGGGGGCACAGATGACCTTGCAGGAAATCCCACCCACTTTCGGAAAGCAGACTTCTGGTCTACCTGATGTTCCTTGAGCTGAATCACAGGCACTCCAGGCCCCTTTCAAAGGCATAGAAAAAATCAGATATGGCCACGGTGCAAGACGGAACGAACTGCGGCTTCAAAGGCGCGTACGGCTGCAGCGTGCTCGCTACGGGCCGCCTCCCAAGCCTCATGCTGCCCGTACGAACTCCTCAGCTGCATGTAGGACGTGATGAGGCGTGAGGCCTGAGCGCTGAGCTGCTCGCTGCCCGGTGTCATAAAGAATCGCGTGGTCAGTTCGTATCGGAGCGGGTCAGGAGACGGAACTTGAGTCATCGAGACATCGCCTGCGACGGCATCGAGGAGCTGACCACACAAGCGGTTGTACATAGCGGACAGTTGAGCAGCTGCCTCCACAAGCCGCAAAACCTCTTGCGCACGCTTCTCGACTCTGCGTCGTATAGCATCTCCGAGAAGGACAAGCGATCCGCCGATCACAGCGGCCACCAATGCCAGTAACTGATCCATCGGTTCCCCTCCAATCCCATACCGGAGATGTCCCGTGTTTCTGCCAACGGTACATGGTGCATCAACCTGATGCACCCGCTACACTAGAACCCACACGAATGAGCGACCCCCGCCCCCCGTAGCCAGCCCGGCCCGCGCCAGCGGGCCCCAACGGTCCACGGCGTCCGAGGGGCGGGAAGGGGCCTTTGTTCTGGGGGGTCGATCACACTGGCCAAATTTTCACGCTACTGACAGAAGCAGTT